>JAMNXK010000006.1 GCA_023653245.1 Tagaea sp. | reverse complement strand
TCCAGACGCACGCGCAGCACGTAATCGGGGCGCGCGGGCGTGCCGCGCGGGCTCAGGCGGTCGAGCAAGTAGTTGCGCAGGATTTGGCCGGAGCGGTCGGCGATCGGGTCGATGCGGATCGCCGCCAGCGAGTCGGCCGCCGAGCCGCGCGCCGTCGCCCGGTGCAACGGCTCGAAGCCGCATCCGGCCAGGATCGCCGGCAATCCGACCAACGCACTCAAGACTCCGCGCCGACTGCGCATACGACGACCCTTCGACACTCCGTGAACCCGCGCCGATGCTTACGACAATTCGCCGGAATCGGCTACTTTTCCGCGCCGGCATGGGGCCTTCGATCCGGCGGCGAACACGGGAAAACCCTTGTGCTTCAAGTGTTCACGAAATGAACGTGCTTGACGCAACAGGGCCAAAGGACTATGAGAACCGCGTTTTCGGGCGCCGGATTCGGCGCCCCTGGCGGTGTGCGCGACCGGCGCCACCCGGACTGCGGTAGCTTGCCCGAAACCTCCCCCGATTGCCCCTGGAAATGACTGGATCGCCGCTGCTTCGCGCAACCCGACTCGACGCCGTTTCCCCTTGGGTGACGGTGGTCGCCCGGGATATCGAACGCGACGGCGGCGTGGCGACTTTCCATTCGCTCCGCCAGGCGGATTACGTGACGCTGTTGGCCGTGACGTCGGCGGACGAAGTCGTTCTAGTCCGCCAGTATCGGCCCGCGCTCGAACGCGTCACGCTCGAATTGCCCGGCGGGCTGGTCGATGGCGATCTCGATCCGGGCGCGACGGTCGCGCGCGAGTTGGAGGAAGAAGCAGGATTCCGCGTGCGCGGCGCGCCGGAATTCCTCGGCACGCTCGACCCCGACACCGGGCGGCTGGAAAATCGCTTCCATTGTTTCGTGGCGCCGGGGATCGAGCCCTTGCCGGATTGGCGGGCGGAGCCGGGACTCGAGCGCCTGCTGGTGCCTAAGGCCGAATTCCTCGACATGATCCGCTCGGGCGCCTTCCCGACGGCGCTGCACGTGGCGCTAGTCGGACTCGCGGTCCTCAAGGGACGGTTCTGAGCGTGGACGCCGAACGCCCCTTGCGCCTGGTCGCCTGCTCGGTCGGGGTTCCGCATCCCACGCGCGGCGCCAGCGCCGTGCTGTTCTGGCACTATCTCGAGGCGTTACGCGCCGCCGGCCATCGTATTCTGCATTTGGTGCTCGCACCCGCGCCGACGGACGCGCGCGAATACGCCGCCTCGATGGCGCGCGCGCCCGCGATCGAAGTGGAAACCCACGAGACCGGCCCGATCTTCGCAGAAGGCTTGCGTCGGCACGCGTTGAGCGCGCGCGGTCTGGACGCCTTTCGCGCGCGCGCGCGCCGTCACAACCCCGACGGCGTGGTGGTATTCGACGTGAACGCCGCGTGGGCGCTAGGGCGGATCGAAGGCGCGCCGCGCGTCGTGTGGCTCGGGGATCTGCATTTCGAATCCCAGAAGCAGCACGCGCTCTACGCCTTGCGCGAAGATTTCTGCCGCGTGCCCCATTCGCTGCTGCGCCTGCTGGTCGCCCGCGCTTGGCGGCGCGTCTACCGCGAAGCGTTGGCCGACGACGCGGCCCTCGTGGCGTCCTCGCATTCCTCGGTCGCGACGCTCGCGCGCATGGGCCTCGGTGCGGTGTACGAGCCCTATCCCTGGCCGGGCCCGGAGCGCGCTTTCGCGCTCGCACCGCCGCCCGTGCCGACCTTCGCGTTCTTCGGCGGGCTGGAAGGTCTCGGCTCGCGGTCGGCCTTGCATTTCTGCCTCGAGAAGCTCCTGCCGGCGCTGCGCGCGCAATGGGGCGCAGGCGGCTTCCGCCTGCTGTTCGCGGGCTCGGGCGATTTGCCGGCTTGGGCGCAGTCGCGGATCGCGGACGAGCCAGAGATCGAGAAACTCGGCTTCGTCGACGATCTTGCCGAGCTGCTCGCGAGCTGCCACGGCGTGCTGGCGCCGATCGACGTACCGGTGGGCAACCGCAGCCGCATCGTGACCGCGATGGCGATGGGCGCACCCGTCGTCGCCCACGCCAACGCGGCACTCGGCAATCCCGACCTCATCGACGGCAAGACCTGCCTGTTGGCGCACGACGCGGTCGGCTTCGCCGCGCGCATGAGCCGCCTGGTCGATGCGCCCGACGAGGCGCGACGCTTGGCCCAGGCCGCGCGCCGCGTCTACGACACGGCCTTCGCGCCCGCGATCGCCGGCGCGCGCTTCGTCTCGATCGTCAAGGACTGGATCGGCTCGGCCGGTCGCGGTCCGCTCGTTCCGCACTACTCTCCGCAGAGGTGGCCCGCTTGACCACGATTCCCCGACACGACCTGTCGCTCGGCCGGCTGCACGCCTGCCAAGTCTGCGGCTCCGAAAATCTCGCGCCGATCGTCGATCTGGGCCATCAGCCGCCCTGCGATTCGCTGCTGACGCCCGCGCAGCTCGACGAGACCGAGAAAGCCTATCCGCTGCGCATGCTGCGCTGCCTGGATTGCGGCCTCGCGCAGATCGACTTCGTGGTGGAACCGCACGTCCTATTCCATCCCGACTATCCCTATCGCAGCGGCATCACGCCCACGCTCGCGCGCAACCTGATGGGAACGGGCGAAACGATCGTCGATCGCTTCGGTCTGAAACCGGGGGCGCTGGCCATAGACATCGGCTCGAACGACGGCACGCTGCTCAAAGGTTTCAAGGGCAAGGGCCTGCGCGTGCTCGGCGTGGAGGCGACCAACATCGCCAAGATCGCCGAGGCCGACGGAATTCCGTCTTTGCAGGCGTTCTTTAGCGAGGAGACCGCCCGGGAAATCCTGGCCAAGCACGGCCAGGCGGCGGCGATCACCGCCACCAACATGTTCGCCCACGTGCCCAATCTCGGCGATCTGCTGCGCGGGGTCGACCGGCTGCTGCCCGAGGGCGGCGTGTTCGTGACTGAGTCGCACTACCTGCTCGACCTGATCGAGACGGTCCAATACGACTCGATCTACCACGAGCATCTGAAGTACTACGCGATCGGACCGCTGGTGCGGCTGTTCGAGTATTACGGCTTCACCGTCGTCGATGCGGAGCGCATCCCGAACTACGGTGGATCGATCCGCGTCTACGCGGTCAAAGGCAGGAACTTGGCGCAAGCGTCGAGCATCGTCGCCTTGCGCGCCGCGGAGAAAGCCGCCGGCCTCGAAGACGAAGCGACCTACGCGCGCTTCGCCGCGCGCACCCTGCGCGCCAAGCTCGACCTTCAATCGCTCCTTCTCGACCTCAAACGCAAGGGCACGCCGGCGCCCGGGATCGGCTGCCCGGGGCGTTCGAGCACGCTACTCAACTACTCCAATATCGATCCCGATCTGATGCCCTACATCGCCGAGCAATCGACCTCGCTGAAACTCGGGCTGCATCTGCCGGGCAAACACATCCCGATCGTGGATGAAAAGCGCCTGTTCGATGAGCAGCCGCCCTACGCGGTGATTCTGTCCTGGCACTACGCCCAGCCGATCGTGCGCAAGCTGCGCGAACGCGGTCTGCGTTCGAAGATCGTCGTGCCGCTGCCCGAACTGACGGTGATCGAAACTTGAAGACGTTGCGCGTGGGCGTGATCGGGTTGGGATTCGGCGCGGCCGTACACGTTCCGGGCTGGCGGACCGTGCCCGGCGCGCAGATCGTGGCGATCGCAGGATCGTCGCCCGAACGCGCGCGCGCGGCGGCCGAACGCCTGGGCACGGAAAACACCTCGGTCGACGCGCTGCTCGATGGCGATCTCGATGCGGTCAGTATCGCCGTGCCGCCGGCGGCGGCCGAGCCCATCGTCGCCCGCGCGCTTGCGCGGGGATTCGCGGTGCTGACCGAAAAGCCGCTCGCCGTCGACGTCGCCGCGGCCGGGCGCATGGCGGCGTTGGCGCGCGGCCGGACGACGGCGGTGGATTTCCAGCTGCCCGATCTGGCGACCTTCGCCGCCTTCAAGGCGTTCGTCGATTCGGGCGCGTTCGGAAAGCTCCGTCATTCGCATCTCGTGTGGCTGTCGTGGTCCTACGCGCTGGCGAACGGCGCGGCCAGTTGGAAGCTGGGCGCGCGCGACGGCGGCGCGCTCAACCTGTTCGGCTCGCACGCGCTGCACATGGCGGAGTGGCTGTTCGGGCCGTTGCGCGCGCTGTCGGCCCGGCTCGACGATTCGCGCACGCGCGCCGTCGTGTCCGAAGACGCCGCCGAGGACACGGTCGAACTCGCCGGCGATTTCGCGTCGGGCGCGCGGCTGACGGCGCTTATCTCGAACGCCGCACCGGGCGGGAATTCGCATCGCTGGACCGCCGTGTTCGAGGGCGGCACGGCGACGCTGGAGAGTTCCGCCTCGGGCCATCTCGACGGCTTCGCGTTCGTCGCGCGCGACGCGCAAGGCCGAGTCGTGGCGACGACGGAGGAACCCAAGGCGCAAGGCGACGCGCGCATCGTTCCCTTCTCGCGTCTGGCCGCGCGTTTCGCCGCGGCCGCGCGCGCGGGTCGCCCGGCGACGCCGGATTTCGCCGCCGGTTTGCGCGTCCAGATCCTGATGGAAGCCGCGCGGGACTCGCACGCGCATGGCGGCGGCGCCGTTCCCGCGGATTCGGCCGCATGAACGCCGCGTTGCGCCGGGCGGTGCTGGCGGTCCTGGGCGCGCTGCTACTGCCCTTCGCCCTGCCCGCCTTCGTCCGCGCCGTCGCCCGCGCTTTGCGTCGGCACGAGAACGATCGCGCGGTGATGTTTTCGACGTCGGGGTTCGGCTACACGGTCATCGCGCCCGATTTGATGCGCCGCGCGTTCGACGGACCGACCGGGGTCGTGTTTTTCGGTCCGACCTGGCGGTACAACCCGGTCGCCGAAGAATTGTTCGATGACTCGACGGTGACGATCGGTACCGTTCCGGGCTGGATCGAGATCGGCCGTTATCGCGCTTCCATTCCGTCGCGCTGGCTTTTCTTGCGCGTCGCGATTCCCCTGCTCGCGGCGTATTGGCGCGCCCGGGGCAAGACCTGCATCGTCTTGTCCGATTCGCCCGACCTCCATCGACTTCTGCCCGAAGCCGAATTGGCCGAATCGGGGCACGCGCGCCTCGGACACGCTCTGTCGCATCTGCGCTATCACTGGGTGCCGCGCTATTTCCGCCTGAGCCTGAGCGCGGAAAAGCCCCGCGCGCGCCTGCGCGAGCCGGCGCGCGCCCGCTGCGGCGCCGAAATCGACCGCATCGCCGCGCCGGGCAAAGGCGACGTGTGCCTCTACGCGCGCCGCCGGGCGTCGCCTGATGCGCGCTCCGTCACCAACCGCAACGGGGCCGCGGCTGCGGACTACGTACCGGCCATCGAATGGCTCGCGGTGCGCGGTTATCGCGTGCTGATCGCCGGGGACATCGACTTCTCGGAAGCCCTCGATCGCCAAACGCGCGCGCGCGCGGTGCTGCCCGAAGACGTCGATGTTCCGCGCGGAGAATTCCTCCTCTACGCGGCCACCGAGTGCGATCTGTGGGTCGGCGAGGACGGCGGTGGCACCAACGTCGCCTGGGTCGCGCGCCGCAAGATGCTGGGTGTGAACTGGTTCCCGTTCTACGCGGTCTTTCCGGGCGTCACTCTCTGCTACAAGACCGTCCACGCGCCCGGTGCCGCGGCGCCGTTGGGCGCCGATTTCATGTTCGGGCCGGGCGCATTCGAGTTCGACTTCCCCGGTCGGGAGCTGCGCGGCAACTCGCCCGCGCTGCTGCGCGCGGCGGTCGCCGATTTCGTCGAACGGCACGAACGCGGCGAAGCGCCCGGCCTTCCGGTTTCGGCGTTGGGTCCGACTTCGCCCGACGTGTGGTTCAATCTGGTGCCGGCCTACGTGTCCGCACCCTGGCTGGACGCCGTCGCACCGGCGGCCGTTCCGACCCAACGCGAGGCATCGTGAAGGACGTCCTACTCGGATTGCTGGGCCCCGCGCGGCGCAAGGCGCTGAGCGACGCGTATGCGCGGCTGCGCCGGGCTTCGCCCTTGTTCGCCGACGGACGGCGCGAGCGTTGGGTAAGCGACGTCTACAGCGCGCGCAACAACCGCATCCGGCGCGAGCTGTTCCTCGACATCGCGCATTTCTGCCATGTGAGTCGGCCCTATCGCGGCTACTATTTCGAGTTCGGTTGCCACAGCGCGCGGACGATGCGTATGGCCTGGGACAGTTTCCGGCATCTGATGGATTTGCGTTACGTCGCCTTCGATTCGTTCGAAGGCCTGCCCGAGATCCGGGACATCGACCGTCAGGAAATCTGGGAAAAGGGCAAGCTCAAGACCGAAGCGGCCGAGTTTCGGCGCGTGTGCGAAGCGCATGGTATGCCGCGCGACAAATTGATCACCGTTCCCGGCTTCTTCGACGTCTCGCTGACGCCCGCCTTGCGCGACCGCCTGCTGCCCGAGCCCGCGGCGATCGCCTATATCGACTGCGATCTCTACGAATCCACCGTCCCGGTGCTCGAATTCCTCGTCCCTTTCCTCGTGCCGGGGACGGTCGTGGTGTTCGACGAGTGGAACGCCTTCAACGCCGATCCGCGCCGCGGCGAGCGGCGCGCGATGCGCGAATTCGCGGCACGCCACCCCGAATTCGCCTTCGAGCCCCTGTGGTCGATTGGCATGCATCAAGTGTTCGTCGTGTCGACGGCGCCTACCGGCGCGATCCCGCAAGGAGCGAGTCCGAAATGAGCCACGCCGCCGCCTATCTCGCGAAAGTCGCCCAAGTCGCTTCGCGCATCGACGCCGCCCAAATGGACGCCCTCGCCGCCGACCTCGCCGCCTTACGCGCGCGCGGCGGCCGCCTGTTCCTGCTCGGCGTGGGCGGCAGCGCCGCCAACTGCAGCCACGCGGTCAACGATTTCCGCAAGCTGTGCGGGATCGAGGCGTACACGCCGGTCGACAACGTCGCCGAGCTGACCGCACGCACCAACGACGAGGGCTGGGACACCGTGTTCGCGGCTTGGCTCGCGGTCAGCCGCGCGGATGCCAAGGACGCCGTCCTCGTCTTCTCGGTCGGCGGCGGCGATCTCGAGCGCAACGTGAGCCCCAACATCGTGCGCGGCCTGGAAGAAGCGCGCAAACGCGGCCTGAAGATCTTCGGCATCGTCGGGCGCGATGGCGGCTACACCCGCAAAGTCGGCGACAACGTGATCGTGATTCCGACGATCGACGCGGACTCGGTCACGCCGCTCGCCGAAGCCTTCCAAGCCGTTGTCTGGCACGGGCTGGTCTCGCACCCCGCCCTCGCGATCAAAGCCGCGAAATGGGAGAGCCTGGGGCCGCGATGAACGCGCGCCGCGCCGTGTTTTTCGACCGTGACGGAACGCTCAACGAAGCCGTCGTGGTCGCGGGCAAGCCTTATCCGCCCGCCGCCGTGGCCCGAACGCGCCTGCTGCCGGGTGCTGCGGCGTGCGTGGCCGAGATCAAGCGCCTGGGCTTTCACGTGGCCATCGCGACCAACCAGCCGGACGCCGCCACCGGCAAGACCCCGCGCGCGACCATCGAAGCGATTAACGCGCATGTCGCCGCCGCCTGCGGCATCGACGACGTGCGGACGTGCTGGCATATCGACGCCGACGGCTGCGACTGTCGCAAACCCAAGCCCGGCCTGCTGCTGGCCGCCGCGCGCGAACGAGGATTGAATATCGCGCGCAGCGTGATGGTCGGCGACCGCTGGCGCGACGTCGAAGCCGGCCGCGCCGCCGGCTGCGTCACGATCCTGATCGGCGCCGGCTACGCCGAGCGCAGCGCCGAGCCCGATCACCGCGCTTCGAACCTCGCCGAAGTGGCGCGGATCGTCGCGCGCCTCGCCTGATCCCGCCCAAGAAGGAATCTTCCGTGCCCGCGCTCCCGACTCTCAAGATCAAGATCTTCGCCGACGGCGCGGATCCCGCAACCATCGGCAAGCTGCGCAAGAATCCCGCGGTGAAGGGCTTCACCACCAACCCCACGCTGATGCGCAAGGCGGGGGCGACCGACTACGAGAAGCATTGCCGCGCCGTGCTCGACGCCGCCGAAGGCTCGTCGGTGTCGCTCGAAGTCTTCGCCGACGATCCCGCAACGATCGAAGCGCAAGCGCGGATCATTGCCAGCTGGGGCACGAACGTCGCCGTCAAAGTGCCGGTGTCGACGACCAAGGGCGAATTCCTCGGCCCGACGATCTCCAAGCTCGCCAAAGCGGGTATCGCGCTCAACGTCACGGCCCTCACCACCCTCGCCCAAGTCGAACGCGTGCGCGACGCGATCGAGGCCGGCGTGCCGGCGATCGTGTCGGTTTTCGCGGGGCGCATCGCGGACACCGGCCGCGACCCCATGCCGATCATGGCCGACGCGCTGAAAGCGCTCGCGTCGCGGCCCAAGGCCGAGCTGCTGTGGGCCAGCCCGCGCGAAGTGCTGAACCTCTACCAAGCCGAAGCCGTCGGCTGCCACATCATCACGATGGGCGCCGATCTGCTGGGCAAGCTCGACCTTTACGGCAAGGACCTCGACGCCTATTCGATCGAGACCGTGAAGATGTTCCATTCCGACGCCGTCGCCGCGGGTTTCGCCCTCGGCGCCGGCCGCTGACACGAAGGACGAAAGCATGAAATCGGTTCTGGTGACGGGCGGGGCGGGCTACGCGGGCGGCGTGTTGATCCCGCGGCTGTTGGCGCGCGGCCACGCGGTGACGGTCTACGACATCGGCTGGTACGGCGATTCCCACCTCGCGCGCCATCCGCGCTTGACGCTCGTGCAGGGCGACATCCGCGACACGCTGAAGCTCGGCATGGCGTTCGCCGGGATCGACACGGTGCTGCATCTGGCGTGCGTGTCCAACGATCCGAGCTACGACCTAGATCCCAACCTGTCCAAGTCGATCAACTACGACTGTTTCGAGCCGATGGTACTCGCCGCGCGTCAGTCGGGCGTCAAGCGCTTCGTCTATTGCTCGTCGAGTTCGGTCTACGGGATTTCCGAGAAGCCCGAGGTGACCGAGACGCACGAGCTGGTGCCCGTCTCGCACTACAATCTGTTCAAGGCGCTGTGCGAGCCGATCCTGTTCCGCAACGCGGCCCCCGGCTTCGACACCGTAGTCATCCGGCCAGCGACCTTATGCGGCTACTCGCCGCGCCAGCGCCTGGATCTGTCGGTGAACATTCTGACGAATCTCGCCGTCAACAAGGGCGAGATCACCGTGTTCGGCGGCGCGCAGATGCGGCCCAACTTGCATATCGAGGATATGGCGCGCGCCTACGAGACGCTGATCGACGCGCCGGCGGAGAAGATCCGCAACGAGATCTTCAATTGCGGTTGGCAGAACCTGACCATCTCGCGCATCGCCGAGATCGTGCGCGATGTGGTCAAGCAGGAAATGCCCGGCCGGCCGGAGATCAAGATCACGACCACGCCGTCGAACGATCCGCGCTCGTATCACATCAACTCGGACAAGATCTGGCGCGTGCTCGGTTTCGAGCCGATCCGCACCGTCGAGGACGCGGTGCGCGATCTGGTGTGCGCCTTCCGCGACGGCAAGCTGCCCGGCAGTCTCGACGACGACCGCTATTTCAACGTCAAGCGCATGAAGGCCGCCGGCGCGAAATGAGCGGTAAGCCCCTCCTGATCGTCACCGGCGGCGCCGGTTTCATCGGCAGCCACGCGGTCGACGCGGGCCTAGCGCTCGGCTATCGCGTGCGCGCGATCGACGATCTGACCGGCGGCCGTACCGCCAACGTCGCGTGCCACGCGGCGAATCCGGATTTCGAGCTGATTGAGCGCGACATCCGCTCTCTCGAACCGGGCGAAAGCGCCTTCGCGGGCGCTGCGGCGGTGCTGCATTTCGCCGGCATCGGCGACATCGTGCCGTCGATCGAACGGCCGACCGACTACATGGACGTCAACGTCCAGGGCACGGTGCGCGTGCTGGAATGCGCGCGCGCGGCGAGGGCCGGGAAATTCGTCTACGCCGCCTCGTCGTCGTGCTACGGCCTGGCCGCCACGCCGACGCGCGAGGACCATCCGATCCGCCCCGAATATCCCTACGCGCTGTCCAAGTGGATGGGCGAGCGCGCGGCGTTCCATTGGCGCGACGTCTACGGCCTCCCGGTCAACGCGATCCGCATCTTCAACGCCTACGGCACGCGCTCGCGCACTTCGGGCGCCTACGGCGCGGTGTTCGGCGTGTTCCTGCGCCAGAAGCTGGCCGGCAAACCCTTCACCGTCGTCGGCGACGGCACGCAGACGCGCGACTTCGTCTACGTCACCGACGTGGCCGACGCCTTCCTCGCGGCCGCGCGCACGAGGCTCGACGGCCGTGTCTGGAACGTCGGCGCGGGCGCGCCGCAAAGTGTCAACCGCCTGATCGAACTGCTCGGCGGCGAGCGGATCGCGCTGCCTAAGCGGCCGGGCGAACCGGATTGCACCTTCGCCGATATCGGCGCGATCCGGCGCGACCTCGAATGGGCGCCCAAGGTCAGTTTCGAGGAAGGCGTGGCCAAGGTGGTCGCCGCCATCGAGTATTGGCGCGAGGCGCCGCTGTGGGATCCCGATTCGATCCGGGACGCCACGCGCACCTGGTTCGCGCATCTGGGCGGCAGGGAGAAGCGGACATGATCGACGACCGGATCAAGCGCAAGATCGTCACGGTCGAGCAGCTCGTGGCGGCGATCGGCGCGCGCCCCCGCGTGCGCAAGGTCATCATGTGCCACGGCACCTTCGACATCGTGCATCCGGGCCACGTGCGCCATCTCGCCTACGCCAAGTCGAAGGCTGACGTGCTGATCGCGAGCCTGACCGCCGACCGGCACGTCACCAAGGCCAACGCCCGGCCCTTCGTGCCGCATGAGCTGCGCGCCTACAATCTTGCCGCCCTCGAGGCGGTGGATTGGGTGATCGTCGACGAGGACGCCAAGCCGCTGCGCAATCTCGGAATCGTCCAGCCCGACTTTTTCGCCAAGGGCTTCGAATACGTGAAAGGCGGCATCGATCCGCGTACCCAGGAAGAGCTCGACGTGCTGGAAGGCTACGGAGGCGAGTTCCTCTACACCCCGGGCGACGTCGTCTTCTCCTCCTCGGCGATCATCGAGGCCGGCCCGCCCGATCTCGCGGCCGAGAAGCTCGGCGTGCTGCTCGAAGCCGAAGGGCTCGACTTCGCGCGGCTGCGCGCGGCGGTCGGCGATCTTGGCAAGGCGAGCGTGCATGTGATCGGCGACATGATCGTCGACGGGTACACCTACACGACGCTGATAGGCGGCAACACCAAAACCCCGACCTTTTCCGTCCGGCGCGACCGGCAAGTCGACTACGTGGGCGGTGCGGGCATCGTCGCCAAGCATCTGGCGGCGACCGGCGCGCGCGTGACCCTCACGACCGTGCTCGGCGACGATCCGATGGGCCGCTTCGTGCGCGCAGATCTGGAAGCCGCGGGCGTCAAGATCAACGGTATCGTCGATCCCACGCGCCCCACCACGCACAAGAACGCCTTCATCGCCGGCGGCTACCGCCTGCTGAAGGTCGACAGCGTCGATAACCGCTCGATCGGCGGCAAGGTGCTGCGCGCCGTGCGCGAAGCTATCGCCGGCGAGAATGCCGACGCGGTCGTGTTCTCCGATTTCCGCCACGGCATCTTCAACCGCGCCACGATTCCGGAACTCACAGCCGCGATCCCGGCAGGCAGCTATCGCGTGGCCGACAGCCAGGTTGCCAGCCGCTGGGGCAACATCCTGGAGTTCGAAGGCTTCGATCTGATCACGCCCAACGAGCGCGAGGCGCGTTTCTCGCTCGGCGACCAGGACTCGGTCGTGCGGCCACTCGGCCTCGAACTCTTCAAGCGCGCCAAAGCCCGCACGATGATCCTGAAGCTCGGCGAGCGCGGCGTTATCGGCTATCGCGTATCAGGATCGGGTGACGGCGCCGAACCGCGCGCGTTCTTCGTCGTCGATTCGCTCGCCGACCGCGTGCTCGACGCCGTCGGCGCGGGCGACGCGCTGCTGGCTTACGCCACGCTCGCCATGGTCGCCACGCACGATCCGGTGATTGCGACGGTGCTGGGGTCGATCGCGGCTGGCGTCGAGTGCGGCATCGACGGCAACACGCCGGTGGCGCCGGGCGCGGTCCTCGATCGGCTCGCCGCACTCGAACGCCGCGCGCATCTGGTCTGAAGGAACGACGCGCATGCGCTTGCTCGTGGTCGGATTGGGCGTGCAGGGGCGCAAGCGCCTGCGCGCGGCCGGCAAGGACGCGGTCGGCACCGTCGATCCGACCGTCGCCGACGCGCGTTGGAAGCGCCTGGCGGACGTGCCGCCGGACGCCTACGACGCGGCGGCCTTGTGCGTGCCCGATTCGGAAAAACCGCGCGCGCTCGGTTCCTTGCTCGGCGCGGGCAAGCACGTGCTGGTCGAAAAGCCGTTGTTCCTGCGTCCGGCGGAGTTCGACGCGCTGCAGCGCCGCGCGCGCCGCGCGGGCGCGTATTGCATGACCGCCTACAACCACCGTTTCGAGCCGCATTTCGCGCGCATGCGCGAGACGATCGCCTCGGGCCAGTTGGGCAAGATCTATCGCTGCCGGATGTTCTACGGCAACGGCACCGCTGAGCTGGTGCGCGACTCGGCCTGGCGCGACCACGGCGACGGCGTGCTGTCGGATCTCGGCTCGCATTTGCTCGACACGCTGGATTTCTGGTTCGGCGATCTCGCCGACGGATTCCACGTCGTCTCCGCCAACCGCTTCGAGAACCGCGCGCCCGACCACGTGGTGGTAGCGAGCGAAAAGGGCCTGCCGAAGATCGAATTGGAGATGACGCTGCTCGCCTGGCGCAACCACTTCACCTGCGACGTCTTCGCCGAAAACGGCAGCGCGCATATCGCCTCGCTGTGCAAATGGGGGCCGAGCGAGTTCGTCGAGCGGCGCCGCGTGCGGCCGAGCGGTCGCCCGCCCGAAACGACGACGGTGCTGACGCGGGACGATCCGACTTGGGCGGCCGAGTACGCCGAGTTCAAGCGGCGCGTCGCGCGCGGCGCGCGTACCGATTTCGGCGGCGACCGCCGGATCGGGCGGACGCTCGAGCGGCTCGGCAAGGCGGCGATCGCCATGGCGCGCAAACGATGAATCCGCGGATCGGCTACGCAGGCCTGAGCCATCTCGGCGTCTGTTCGGCGGCGGCGGCGGCGGCGGCGGGATTCGAGACCGTCGGCTTCGACCCGGATGCGGCGTTGGCCGCGCGCGTGGCGGCTGGCGAGCCGCCGGTGTTCGAACCGGGATTGGCGGCGCTGCTGGCGGCCAACGCCAAGCGCCTGACCTTCACCGCCGATCCCGCGGCGCTCGCCGCGTGCGATCTGATCTACGTGGCCCGCGACGTCGCCACCGACGATGCGGGCAACAGCGACTTGGCACCGGTGGACGCGCTGATCGCGACCGTCGCGGCGGCCGCGCGCCCCGACGCCGTGCTGACGATCCTGTGCCAGGTGCCGCCCGGATTCACCCGCGCGCGCGCGCGCGCCGACCGGCCACTCCACTATCAAGTCGAAACCCTCGTCTTCGGGATCGCGGTCGAGCGCGCCACCAAGCCCGAACGCTTCATCGTCGGCCTGCCCGATCCGGCCGCCGGACCGCCGCCGGCGATGGTGGCCTTTCTCGGCGCGTTCGGCTGCCCGATCCTGCCGATGCGGCTGGAGAGCGCGGAGCTCGCCAAGATGTCGATCAATATCTGCCTCGCCGCCTCGGTGTCGGTGGCCAACACGCTGGCCGGCATCGCCGAACGCGCAGGCGCGGATTGGCGCGAGATCGTGCCGGCGCTGAAGCTCGACGCGCGCATCGGACCCAAAGCCTATCTCGATCCGGGGCTCGGCCTGGCGGGCGGCAACATCGAGCGCGACGTGACCGCCTTGCGCGGGATGGCGCAAGCGACCGGTGCCGAAGCGGGCTTGCTCGCGGCGATCAGCGCAAATTCAACCTACAGCCGCGATTGGGCCTTGCGCGCCTTGCACGCGGCGCTGCCGGCGCCGGGACCCGATACGACCGTGGCGGTGCTCGGCCTCGCCTACAAGCCCGACACGCATTCGATCAAGAACTCGGCGGGCGTGGCTCTCGCGCGCCATCTTCGCGGCTGGCGCTTGCGCGTGCACGATCCGCTGGTGGACGCTTCGTGCTTGGACGATCCGGGCGCGCGCGCTTTCGCCGATCCGCTCGAAGCAGCACGCGGGGCGGACGCGGTGGTGGTGACGACGCCGTGGGCGGCCTATCGCGCGCTCGATCCGGCCGCATTGGCGCGCGCGATGCGCGGGCGTACGCTCGTCGATCCCTACCGCGTGCTGGACGCGGACGCTTGCGCCCGCGCGGGCCTCGCGCAACGCGTTTTGGGTGCGGCATGAACGGAGTCGCGGCGATCGTGATCGGTGCCGGCGGTTTCGTCGGCGGCGCGCTGTCGCGCGCGCTGGCCAAGCTC
Source organism: Tagaea sp. (assembly GCA_023653245.1). The sequence continues at coordinate 15,563 of JAMNXK010000006.1, read as the reverse complement.
GGCGCCGACGCGCGCGAATTGGGCCGCGCGGATGTCGACCTTGAAGCGCCCGACGCGGCCGACCGGCTGTCGGCGCGTCTCGTCCCGGGCGCGCGGGTCGCGTTCGTCTCGGCGCGCGCGCCGGCCAAGACGATGGCGATGGCTGCGGCCAATTTGCGCATGGCGGAGGCGGCGTGCGCGGCCTTCGCGCGCGTCCAGCCGTCCTATCTGCTCTACGTGAGTTCGGATGCCGTCTACGACGACGAGGCCAACCCGGTGAACGAAGCCTCGCGCTTGGCGCCGTCCACGCCGCACGGGATCATGCACGCCGGGCGCGAGGCGATGTTCCGCGAGGCGATGGGCGACGCGTTCGGCGCGCTGAGGCCCACCTTGATCTACGGCGCCGGCGATCCGCATTCGGGCTACGGCCCCAACCGGTTCCGGCGCGAGGCGCAAGCGGGCGGGCCCGTGCGGATTTTCGGCGAGGGCGAAGAACGGCGCGATCACGTGTGGATCGGGGACGTTGCGCGCCTGGGCGCGCGGCTGATCGCCGATGCGCGGCCCGGCGCGTTCAACGCGGTCACCGGGCGCAGCGTCGATTTCGCGACGATCGCGCGCAAGGTGGCGGCACTCGCCGGCGGCGCGCGCGTCGAATCGATTCCGCGCCCGGCGGGCTACAAGGCCCATCTGCCGCACCGGCATTTCGACGTCGCGACGCTTTTGAAGACCTATCCCGATTTCCGCTTCGTGGATCTCGACGAAGGCCTGGCGCGCGCGCAACGGGGTATCGACGAATGAGCGAAGTCCGTCTGCTGTCCGCCTTGCCCAAGGGCAAACGCAACGTCGGCGCGCGCGCCCACGCCAAGACCGAGGAGCATGTCCGCGTCTCGCGCGAGTACGGCGAGGCCTATTTCGACGGGCCGCGCGAGTATGGCTACGGCGGCTACCGCTACGACGGGCGCTGGGTGCCGGTGGCGCGCGACATCGTGCGGCATTTCGGCCTCGAGCCCGGCGACCGGGTGCTCGACGTCGGCTGCGCCAAGGGGTTCCTCGTGAAGGACCTGCTGTCCCAAGGCGTGGACGCGTTCGGTCTTGACGTGTCGCGCTACGCGCTGATGCGCTGCGAGCCCGAGGCCGTCGGCCGGCTGCATCTGGGCGACGCGGCGGACCTGCCGTTCCCCGACGGCGCATTCGCTTGCGCGCTGTCGATCAACACGATCCACAATCTCGACCGCGCGGGCTGCGTGAAGGCATTGCGCGAATTGCAGCGCGTGTCGGGCGGCAAGGCGTTCGTGCAGGTCGATTCCTACCGCACGCCGGAGCAGAAGGCCGTGTTCGAGGATTGGGTCCTGACGGCCCGCTTCCACGACTATCCCGAGGGCTGGCAGAAGGTCTTCGCCGAAGCAGGCTACACGGGCGACTGGTACTGGACGATCATCGAGTAGGGCGGACCATGGCGATCCTCAAGAACGAGTTCGACGGCGCGGCCGCCGCGGCGCGCTGCAAGCGCTTCCGGCGGCGCATTCTCGACATCTCCCAGCAGGTCTCGGCGTTGCATATTGGCTCGGCCTATTCCTGCACCGAGATCGTCGACGCCTGCTACTACGGCCTGATGGGCGCGCGCGACGGCTTCCTGTTGTCCAAGGGGCACGGCTGCATGATCCAGTACGCGATCCTGGAGGAACGCGGCACGCTGTCCCGCGCCGATCTCGACGCATATTGCACGCCCAAGGGCCGGTTGGGCGTGCACCCCGATTACGGGACGCCCGGCATCGAGGCGGCGACCGGTTCGCTCGGTCACGGCATGTCGATGGCGGTGGGCATGGCGCTCGCCGAGCGGGTGCGCGGGAGCACTGCGGATATCTACGTCGTGCTGTCGGACGGCGAGGTGCAGGAAGGGTCGACGTGGGAAGCTTTGATGATGGCCTCCTCGCTCAAGCTCGGCAATCTCGTCGCTTTCGTCGACAACAACGACTTCCAGAGCTTGGGGCGAACCTCGGTCACCCATCCGAGCTTCTATCCGCTCGCCGCCAAGTTCCGCGATTTCGGCTGGGAGACCCACGAGGTGCCCGGCCACGATTCGGCGGCGATCGTCGAGGCCGCGCGCGCGCGCGTTCCCGGCAAGCCCACGATGGTCGTGGCTCGCACCACCAAGGGCAAAGGCGTGAGCTACATGGAGAACGTGCCGATCTGGCACTACCGCTCGCCCAACAAGGACGAATACGCCAAAGCCGTCGCCGAATTGGAGGCCGCCAAGTGAGAAACGCGTTCTCGGAAGCCCTATACGAATGCGCAACGCGCGACTCGAACGTGTGCGTCGTGGTCGCCGACATTTCGCCCGTCGGCAGCATGGCGAAATTCAGCGCCCAGTATCCCGACCGCTTCGTGAACGTGGGTGTGGCCGAGCAAACTATGATCGGCATCTGCGCCGGCCTCGCCTTGCGCGGCATGAAGCCCTTCGCCTACACGATCGCGACCTTCGCGCTCTACCGGCCGTTCGAGATGGTGCGCGTCGATCTGTGCTACCAGAATCTACCGGTCACCGTCGTGGGCATGGGCGCGGGCGTGATCTACTCCACGCTCGGCGGTACGCATCACAGTCAGGAAGACATCGCGATCGCCGGCGCTTTGCCCAACATGCAGATCGTCGCGCCGTGCGATCCGGCCGAAGTGGTGGACGCCACGCGCCATTGCGCGGCGCAGACCGCGGGCCCGGTCTATCTGCGCATGGGCAAGGCGGGCGAACCGGTGCTCACCAAGGACGCGGAGCCCTGGCGCTTCGGCAAGCTGCGCTATCTGCGCCGCGGGCGCGACGTGTGCATCCTGACGCACGGCGTGATCGCCAAGATGGCGACGCAGGTCGCCGACGGCTTCGCCGCCAAGGGCAAGTCGGTCTCGCTGGTGTCCTGCCACACGCTCAAGCCGCTCGACCGCGACGGCGTGATCGAGGCGCTGCGCGCCCACGCCCAGGTGCTGGTGATCGAAGAGCACGCGCCGATGGGTGGGCTCGCCGCGATGGTCAAGCAGATCGCTTGGGACACGCGGGCGACGTGCCGCCTCGACTGCTTCACGCTGCGCGACGAGTTCGTCCACAACTACGGCGACCACGACGACCTCTTGGCCGCGCACGGGCTGTCACCCGCGCGCATCCTGGAGATCTCGGCATGAGCGCCGCCGCGCGCGAAGGCGTGGCCGGCGTGGCGCGGGGCAAGCGCAAACTCGCCTACGCCGACAAGCTGCTCGCCGACCAGGCTCCGCATGTCGAGCTCTTCGCCGGCGATCGCGCGGCGTTCTTCCCGGCGCTTTACGGCGCGATCGCGTCGACCTGCGGATTGCGCGCACCGGCCGAGGAACTCGATCTGGCCGTCACCGACAAGTTCACGCCCGAGGAGATGGGCTCGAATCCCGTGGCGCTGCGCTTCCTGCAGATGCTCGTGGCGCTGACCGGCGCCACGCGCGCGCTGGAGGTCGGCACCTTCATCGGCATTTCCGGGAGCTACCTCGCCCGCGCGCTCCCCGATGGCGGCAAGCTGACGACCATCGAACGCGGCGCCGAGTTCGCCGCCATCGCGGCCGAGAATTTCCGGCGCAACGGCGTCGCCAAGAAGGTCGATCTGCGCGTCGGCGACGCCAAGCGCATCCTGCGCGGGTTGCCCGCGCGCGCGCGGTTCGGCCTGATCTTCATCGACGGCGACAAGGACAATTACGCCGTCTACATGCGCATGCTGCGCCCGCATCTGGCGCAAGGCGGCGTCATGGTCGTCGACGACGCGCTGTTCCACGGCGACGTGCTCAACCCCGTGCCGACCACGCCGAAGGGCAAGGGCGTGCGCGCTGCTTTGCGCGAAGCGGCGAAATGGCACGACTGCCGTCGTATTCTGCTGCCGATATCCAATGGCATGTTGTTGATATTGAAAGGAAAAGTCGGATAGTTGACTTTGTAGCTCCGGAATTCCATATTCCGCTTGAGCCCCGGCGCCCCCGCGCCAGGTCGATGCTCCGTCCACCCGCGAAACCGATGGCCACCTGCAACTCCGATACGCTGGCGCGACTGGCGATCAAGCCCGACTCGAACGCCGTCGAGGCGTTTCTCGATTCGGCGCTTCCCGCCCGCCGGATCGGTCGCGTCCTTCTGGTGACGCCGCCCGACACGGACGCCGAGTTGTTCCGCTGGGATACCGCCAAGCGCGGCCGGTACACGAACTATCCGCCCTACGGCCTGGGCGTCATCGCCGCCCAACTGCGCGCGCGCGGCGTCGACGTCGCACTGGTCAATCTGAACCACGCCGTTCTCCGGCGCGTGGCCGCGACCAAGGCGGCGACGGAGTTCGACCACACCGCGACCTGGAAGGCGGCGCTCGACGCGGCGATCGCCGAGGCGCGGCCCGATCTGATCGGCGTGACCTGCATGTTCACGATGACGCACGCCTCGCTCAAGCAGGTCGTCGCGCACGCGGCCGACCGCGCGGGCGTGCCGGTGGCGATCGGCGGCGTCCACGTCTCAAACGACGTCGAGCGCATCCTGGACGATGTTCCCGAGGCACGCTTCGCGTTCCTGCGCGAAGCCGATCAAGCCTTTCCGGCCTTCGTCGACGTCGTCGAGCGTCGCGCGGGCGCCGAAAAACTCGCCCAAGTGATCTTCAACGGCGGCCCGGGCGAAGACGGCAAGGTCACGCGCCTGCGCTTCCTGCAGGAAGCCATCCCCGGCGACGCGGCGATCGACGTGACGCCGGCCTTCGATCTGATGGACGTGGCGGAGAATTCCCGCTTCGGCACGGTCGGCGCGTTCTACGCGTTGAAGCCCAAGGGCACGGTGTTCTCGACGTCGCTGTCCAACCGCGGCTGCCGCGCGCAATGCACCTTCTGCTCGGTGCGGAATTTCAACGGCAAGGGCGTGCGCCAGCGCGACCACGTCGCCGTGGTCGACGAGTTGGAAATGCTGGTCGCGCGCTACGGCGTCGGCCACGTGATGTGGCTCGACGACGACCTGCTCAAGGACGAGCGCCGCGCGGTGGCTATGTTCGACGAGTTGGCCAAGCGCCGCTTGCCGCTGACCTGGGACGCCTCCAACGGGTTGATCGCCGCCTCGGTGACCGAGGAGATCGCCCACGCGATGGCCGAGTCGGGGTGCATCGCGGTCAATATCGGCATGGAGTCCGGCAATCCGAAGATCCTGCGCGAGGTCAAGAAGCCCGGCACGGTCCGCAACTTCCTCAACGCCGCCGAGATCCTACGCAAGCACGAGCGCATCTACACCTCGATCCTGCTGATGGTCGGCTTCCCGGGCGAGACGATGTCGATGGTGCTCGATACCATCAACGTCGCGCGCGCGATGGATTGCGACTGGTATCGGATCAGCCCGCTGCAACCTCTGCCCAATACGCCGATCTACGATTCGATGGTCGCCCAGGGTCTGATCCAGGACGTGGGCAGCAAGGAGCTGCGCTTCATGGGCGGCAGCTTCGGCAAGCAGACCGAGATCGAACAGGGTCTGCGCATGGCCGAACTTGGCTTCGCCGAGGCTTTCGCCGCGATCCCGCTCGACCAGGTGCCGCCGGCCGACAAGATCACCGACATCTGGTTCTACATGAACTACCACCTGAACTTCCACCGGCTGTTCACCGAAAGCCGGCCCGCGAAGCTCGAACAGCAGACCGCGCATCTCAAGTCGCTCGCCGACATCATTTCGCCCGAGAACGGTTTCGCGCTCTACTTCCAGGGCGTGCTCGAGCATCGCGCGACGGGCCGCATCGCGCCTTCGTTGATCGAACGGCTGGAGCGGCGCTTGCGTACCTCGCCCTATTGGGCCGACCGCTTTGCCGCTTTCGGCCTGTCGGTCGAGGATCTGGCCGGCGGCGACTTCAAGAACAAGCACATTCCGCTTCTGATGCCGGGCGGCCTGCCACCCGACCCGACGCTCTACGCTTTCGAAGCGGCCTGACCGTAGGCCGATTTTCATGGTCGAAGTCCACCACAACAAAGAAGCGGTTTGCACGGCGGACCGCCGGACGATCGCGTTCCTGAAGGACGAGGCGCGGCGCAGTCCCCTGGGGCGGTCGCGACTTTGCTTGCATCGTTCGCCCGACGACGCCGTACACGAGATGATCATCGCGGTGACGCGCGATCTAGCGTTCCGGCCCCATCGGCATGTCGGCAAGAGCGAGTCTTTCCACATGATTGAGGGCGAGATCGACCTGGTGGTCTTCGACGACCGCGGCCGGCCCGAGCATGCGATCCGCATGGCGGCCCCCGGCGGCGAACACGCGTTCCAGCACCGGATGAACGAAGCGAAGTGGCATTCGTTCCTGCCGCGGACCGAGATGGCGGTCTTGCACGAGATCACCAACGGCCCGTTCGTGCGCGACGACATCGAATTCGCGGATTTCGCCCCGGAGGAACCCGAGGCCTTGCGCCGATTCCTGGCCGAGAGTTTCAAGCGCGCCGCTGCGCTGCGCCCGTTCTCCGCGCCCTGAAGCTCCCCCGCCTCCCGATCCCGACGACGTGGTTCCGAAAAAGATGAACGCTGCCGAGTTTGCTGCGGCCTACGCGCGTTGCGCCGAGTTCGCGGATTCCTGCGACGCGACGAAACGGAACATCGCCGATACTTGGGTGCATTCGATCGCTCGCAAGGGCGCGCGCTATCCCCTCGGCGAGATGATCCGCATGCGCCGACCCGGGAGCTACGTCACGCTCCACATCAACATTTTCGACTACTTCGTCGATGAAACGATCGCCGACACCGAAGATCCCATCGTCCGCGCACTGGTGGCGAAAGGGGAGCCGGAAATCGGCCTTCCCATGCGCGAGATCGACGTCGAGGGCCGCAAGTTCTCGAGCGTCTACCTCAAGCACTTGACGATCGCCGCGGGCATCGTGCGCTCGCTCGAGGCGCGCGGCGTCGCGCGACCCACGATCATGGAGGTCGGCGGCGGCCAAGGCCTTCTGCTCGCCGCGCTGCGAGCCTGGTACGGCGACCGCTTGACCGCGATTTCCGTCGATATCCCCGAGACGCTCTTCTATCAGACCTTCTATCTGACGGCCGCCCACCCGAACGCCGCGCTGCGCTTCAAGCCCGACACGGCGCGCGTCGCGCCGGTCGATGGCGGCTTCACCTTCGTCAACGCCTACGCCGCCGAAAGCTTCGACTGCCGTCTCGACGCGTTCGTGAACGCCAATTCCATGCAGGAAATGGACGCCGACGTCGCCAACGGCTATCTCGCCCTCGCCCGCCGATGGACGGTGCCCGGGGGAAGCCTGTTTTTCCGCAATAGCTACGGCCACGCGATCGACAGTGTCGCCGACCCGTCGGATTACGATTTCGGCGACCGCTTCCGCTTGGTCGATAGCGACTTCGGAGATTTTTTCACCGACAGCTCGGCGACACCCTTCGCCGCGTTCGAATTCCAACGTCTGGCCGACGACGCGCCGCCGCAAGACCCGGCCGCGCTTCGGCTCGCGCTGCGCGCGCTGTGGAATGGATACGCGTCGGGCTTGCTGGCGCCGCGTTCGGTCGTGTCGCGCGCGATCCATGCGGGCGCCCTAGCGCCCGACGCGCCCAACGCGTTGCGGGCCATCAAAGCGGCGTTGGCCGCCGATTCGGAGGGCGCGCAGTCCGATATCGACTGGATCGACGCGTTGGCCGATCGGCCGCGGATCGAGCGCGCGCGGGCCGCCCGCCGCGGCCGGCCGGCCGGCGACGCGCGCTGGCGACGTTTGACCGCTCTCTGGAACGTCCAGAAGGAAATGGCGGCGGCGATGCGCGCGGGCGTGCCACCGAACTTGCGGACGTCGGCGGGCGACTCTTCAGTGCTGCTCGCTTCGGATCACTGGGCGGCCCATTTCGCGGCGATCGCCGCGGCCCTGGGCGACGCGGACTTCGCCGTCGAGCTGCTCACGGCGCGCGCGGGGTCGCGGAATCCGCCCTGGCGGTTGCGGTTCGCCTGGATTGCGCGCCGCGCGGGCTTGATCGCTCTGGAGTCGGAATTCCTGGCGCGCGTCGCGGCGAGCGATCTAGACCCCGCATGGCGTCCGGCCTTGGCTGTTGCCTTGCATCGCGCTGGCGAGACGGCGGAAGCGAAGAGAATCCTCGACGCCGCCGTCGCGCAAGCCGAGGACATCGAAACGCTCCGCGTCGCCTACCGGGTGAGCGCCGCGCTCGGCTTACCAGAGGCGTGCGCAACGATCGAGGCGCGAATGGCGAAGCTCGATCCGGCGCGCCACGCGACGTCGCGCCTGGCGCTGGCCAACGCGTTGCTCGCTAAAATTCCTACGGCGACGGCTGGGTTCGCGCCAGATCTCGCGGCCGGCGAGGATTCGCCGGCTGCGGTCGAGTTCCTGGCGCGCATCGGCGACCGCGACGGGGCGGTCGCCCGCGCCGAAGCGCGGATGACGCGCGAATGGGAGAGTTACTATTCGATCGGCGGACTGGTTCGCCCGCTGCTGATCGCGGGCGCGGACGGGTTGGCCGCGCGATGCGTCGACAGGTCGCTCGCCCTTCGACGCGAGGCGATCCGGCATCTGGAATACTTAGCCGGGCTCTGTCTGGATGCTGAGCGGTACGCCATGGCGACGCCGTTGCTGGCCAAGATCGTCGCGCGCAAACCCTACGATCACGTCGCGGACGGCTGTCTGGCGTTCGCCGCGATGCCCGAAGGCGCGCGCCGGTCGGGCATCTACGGGAGCGGCGAGGACCTCAAGGTTCTCTTTCAAACCTACCAAAGCTTCTACTATCCCGAGGGTCCGCAAATCCGATGACGCGGCGGTGCCCGTCAGGACCGCGCGCTTCGCCCGACGGTTTCGGGATCGAAACGCGGATCGTCGTCCAAAAGATCGACCTTGCGCGCGATCGTGTCCGTCGGCGGGGCGAAACGGAAGCCTGGCGCGGCCGGGCGCGTAGCACGCAGCCAAGCCAGGCGCGGGCGCGGCTCGGAATAGGCGAGCTCGGCGAACCGGATCGGCGCGAAAGCCATGCGGCGCCCACGCGCGCTGCGCGCGGCGATCGCCGCGGCCATCTCCGCGCGCCAGACGGGGCCGTCGGAAACGAGATGGTGGATCCGCGCTTCGGGCCGCGCGAGAGTGAGTTCGATCAGGGCCCGGGCTGTGTCCTCGACGTCGCTGATGTTGATCGCGTTGTCGTGGGCCATGCGCGCGCCGGGTTTCAGAAGGGTGGCATAGCATTGGCGGACCGGACAACGATCGCTCGTGTCCCAGCCGACGTTCCAGCCCGTGCGGGCGACGCGGATACGCGCGGGCATGGCGAGCGCGATCCGTTCGCCCTCGGCCTTGGTGCGGCCGTAGTGATTGAGCGGATTGGTCCGGGAATCCTCCGCGTAGCCGCCGACGGCACCGTCGAATACCTGATCGGTAGACATGAGGGTCGCGCCGGCGCCGGCGCGCTCGATCTCCGCCAGCCGAGTGGCCGTGGCGACAACGTTGACGCGCCAGGCCCTGTCGGGATCGGCGAAACACTCCCCGGGCGAGGAAACCGCCGCGAGCAACGCCACTACGTCGTCTGGCCCGAGATCGGGAACCAGATCGCCGATCGGTTGGTTTTCCAGGTCGTAGGCGACGACCCCGTCGGCGGGCCGGCGCGCGCCCGCGACGGTGACGACGCCGAGTTCGCGTGCGCGGCGCGTCAGCGGCGCGCCGATCGCGCCGGTGGCGCCGACCACGATCAACCGCACGGGCCGCACTCCGGAACTCGGATATCCATGTCGTATTTCCTTCCATGAATGCCACGATCGGTCAACTGGCCGCGTTGCTCGACGCGGCCGAATGGCGGCGCCTTGCCGCGCTGGCCGCGCTGTTGCTGGCGAGTGCGGCGCTCGAGGCCGCCGGCGTCGGATTCGTGTTCGTCCTGGTGTCGCTGCTGCAAGACCCATCGGCGTTCCTCGCGCGCGCGCAAGTGATTCGGTTGCGCGAAGCGTCCGGCTTGAACGAAACCGGTTTCCTGCTCGCGGTCTGCGCCGTGGTGTTCGCGATGTTCGTCGTCCGCCACGCCGTGTTCCTGACGGCGACGTGGGTGAAGCTCTCGATGCAATGGCGGTTGCAGCGGCGTATCGCGCTGCGCCTCTTCGGAATCTATCTGCGCCAGCCGCTTTCCTTCCATCACGCGAACAACTCCGGCGCGCTGCTCTACAACGTGGCCGGCGCCACCTCGACGACGTCGGTGAATGGTTATCTCGCCCTGTGCGACATGTTCGCGGACGTCGCCGTCCTCGCGGCGACGGTAGCGCTGCTGATGTGGGTGGCGCCGGGCGCCGGCGCGCTCGCGATCGCGGCCGGCGGGACGGTCCTGGGGCTCTACTGGCTCTATGGCCGGCGGCGTTTCGCCGCCTGGGGGCACGCGGCGGTCGCGGCGTCGAAGGACGCCAACCGCGCGGTGCTCGAACCGCTCGCCGGAATCAAGACGATCAAGCTGCTGGGCCGCGAGGATCACTTCGTTTCCCGCTATGGCTCGCGGCTCGACGCGATGGTGCGCGCGGCGATGCGCAACAACGCGCTCCAGCAGGTGCCGCGCGTCCTGTTCGAGATCCTGGTGGTCGGCACCATCCTCGCCTTGATCGCCATCGCCGTCGCGCGCGCGGCGGATACGGCCGCCTTGGTGCCGCTGCTGGCGCTGTTCGGCGCCGCGGCCTACCGGATGATGCCGGCGATGGTCCGCGTCACCGGCAGCATGCAGAATCTGCGCTACGCCGAGGCGGCGATCGCCGTCGTGCACGCGGATCTCGCCCGGCCCGCGCCGCCGCTGGCGGCTGATACCCCCGCCGAATTCAGGCGGGAACTCCGCCTGGAGGGCATTGTCCTGCGCTATCCGGGCGCCGAGCGGGCGGCGCTGGACGGCGCATCGCTTTTCGTGCAGCGCGGCGCGTTCGTGGCGATCGCGGGGTCGTCGGGTGCGGGCAAGACGAGCCTCGCCGACGTCCTGCTGGGGCTTACGCCGCGCGATTCGGGCACGCTGGCGCTCGACGGCGCGCCGCTGGCGCATGACGTCGTCCCGCCCCCGGCGCTGTTCGGCTACGTGCCGCAGGAAACCTTCGTGATCGACGATACGATCGCCGCCAATGTCGCGCTCGGCGAGGCGGACGCGACGATCGACCGCGCGCGCGTGGCCGCGGCCCTGTCGGCCGTTGCGTTCGACGACGTGCTGGCCGGACTGCCCGCCGCGCTGGACACGCGCGTGGGCGAGCGCGGCACCCTGCTGTCCGGCGGCCAGCGCCAGCGCCTCGGGCTCGCGCGCGCACTCTACCGCGACCCGCCGATCCTGGTGCTCGACGAGGCGACGTCCGCGCTCGACGGCGCCACCGAAGCCGCGATCGCCGCGTCGCTCGCCAAGCTTCGCGGCGCCAAGACGCTGGTCGTCATCGCCCATCGCCTGTCGACCATCCGCGCGGCCGACGCGATCCACTACATGGAGAACGGCCGGACCGTCGATGTCGGCACGTTCGACGCGCTCATCGAGCGCTGCCCCGGCTTCGCGCGGCTGGTCGAGCTCGCGTCGGTCGAGAGGGCGGCGTGACGCGACCCACTTCCTTCGCGGCGCGCTGCGCGGTGGCGATCTTCTCGTGCGATCGCGCGGCGCATCTGCGGAATTGCCTGGCGTCGGTCGAGCGCCATTTCCCCGGCGCGCGCGCGACCGTTTGGGACGACGCCAGCGGCGATCCCGCCACCGTCGCCGCGCTCGCGGAAATCGCCCGGCGTCACGAGGTGCGCCGCCGGCCGCCGGGCCCGTTGGTCCATCTTGGCGGGTTGCGCGTGGCGATGGCGCGAGCGATCGCGGAGGCCGCGCGAGATCGCGAGTACCTGTTCATGCTGCAGGACGACCAGCAGATCGTGCGGCCGATCGACGAAGCGCAAGCCGCGCGGATCGAAGCGGTGTTCGCCGGCGACGGCCGCGTCACCCAGGTCTTCGGCGGGTTCTTCCGCGGCTACGTCGCCACGGCGGATCTCGCCAGTCGCTACGCCATCGACCGGACGCTGAACGCCTACGAGGATCCGCGCATCGGATTCGCCGACACCGGGATCGTCCATCTCCCACGGTTCGTCGCATTCGGCCTGGACGTCTCGGCGAGTGAGACGGTCGCGGCCACGGCGACGCGCGCGCGCGGCGGGCGCTTGGTCATCGCCCGCGATCCTTGGTTCATGTTCTGCCCGTGGCCGAACACCGTCCGGCGTACCGGCGGCCGACTGGAGAAGATCTTGCGCCGGATCAACGATCTGGGCGTCGGGGCGGGCATGCATCCCTACGCCGACATGGCGCCCGACGCGATCGAGCGGTTGCTGGCTCGGCCGATCGAAGTTTTCCCCGTCGCCGACGCGTGGCTCGAATCGACCTCGGGCCTGACGCGGCCGTGGTGGTATACGGACTCGTTCGACATCGCCAAGATGACGCCGCGCGCGCGGCTGCTCGATCCGCGCTGGCCGTTTCGCGGCCCCAATTCGTACGAGAAGCTTCGCCAAGCCGCGCGGACCGAAAGGACAGGATCATGACCTTCCCCTTCCTGATCGCCGAGATCGGCTCGGTGCACGACGGCTCGTTCGGCAACGCGCTCAAGCTGATCGAAGCCGCCGCCGCCGCCGGCGCCGACGCGGTCAAGTTCCAGACGCATATCGCTTCGGCCGAGACTCTCCGCGACGCGCCGATGCCGCCTTATTTCAAAGGCGAGCCGCGCTTCGAATACTTCGAACGCACCGGCTTTACGCCCGCGCAGTGGCGCGCGCTCAAGGCGGCGTGCGAAGCGGCGCGCGTGACCTTCCTGTCCTCGCCGTTCAGCCTCGAAGCGGTCGATCTTCTCGAAGACGTCGGCGTGGGCGCCTACAAAATTCCGTCGGGCGAGGTCTCCAATCTGCCGCTGCTGGAGAAGATCGCGCGCACCGGCAAGCCGGCGCTGCTGTCCTCGGGCATGAGCGACTGGGTCGAGCTCGACGCGGCGGTCGCCGCCTTGCGCAAAGGCGGCCCGCTTTGCGTGCTGCAATGCTCGTCGGCCTATCCCTGCCCGCCCGAACGCGTGGGCCTCAACGTGATCGGCGAGATGCGCGCGCGCTACGGCTGCGCGGTCGGCTTCTCCGATCACACGCTTGGCTACGCGGCACCCGCCGCGGCCGCGACCCTGGGGGCCGACACGGTCGAGAAGCACTTCACGTTTTCGCGCGCGATGTACGGCTCGGACGCCGCCAACTCGATGGAGCCCGCCGAGTTCGCGGTATTGTCCGCGATGCTGCGGGAGATCCGCGCGATGCGCGCTTCGCCCGTCGACAAAAGCGACACCGCGCCCTATCGCGACATGAAGCGCATCTTCGAGAAAAGCGTGGTCAGCGCGCGCGATCTGGCGGCGGGCGCGGCGCTGACCGAGGCCGACTTCGCCTTCAAGAAGCCGGGCGACGGTATTCCGGCGGCGCGCTGGCGCGAGCTTCTCGGCCGCACGCTCAAGCGCGCCGTGCCCGCCGACCGCAAACTCGCCTTCGAGGATTTCGCGTGACCAAACGGAAGATCTGCATCGTCGTCGGCAGCCGGGCCAACTACGCCTCGATCAAGAGCGCCATGCGCGCGATCGCCGAACATCCGGCGCTGGAGCTGCAGCTCGTCGTCGGCGCCTCGGCCGTGCTCGACCGCTACGGCGCGGTCGTCGATCTGATCCGCGCCGACGGCTTCGAGCCGGCGGCCGAGATCTTCATGCTGGTCGAAGGCGAGACGCCCGCGACCATGGCGAAGTCGACGGGCCTGGGCCTGATCGAATTGCCGACGATCTTCGCGCGCCTCAAGCCCGATTTCGTGCTGACCGTCGGCGACCGGTTCGAGACGATGGCCACGACCTTGGCCGCGGCCTACATGAACATCGCCATCGCCCATACGATGGGCGGCGAGGTCACCGGCACGATCGACGAGAGCATCCGTCACGCGGTGACGAAGTTCGCGCACGTGCATTTCCCCGCCAGCCGCGACGCGGCAGAGCGCATCGTCAAGCTCGGCGAGAAGCCCGAGGACATCCATCTGGTCGGCTGTCCGCGCATCGATCTGGTCGCGGAGATTCTGGCCAAGCCGCCGGGCCAGGCCCTCGACGGTCTGTTCGGCGAGGGCGTCGGCGGCGCCATCGATCTCGACGCGCCGTTCCTGCTCGTCTCCGAGCATCCCGTCACGACCGAATACGGATCCGCCGAGCGGCAGATCTCGGCCACGCTCGAGGCGGTCGAAGCCACCGGCCTGCCCGCGATCGTGCTGTGGCCCAATCCGGACGCCGGATCCGAAGACCTCGCGCGCGGCATCCGCAAATGGCGCGAACGCGGCCGCGCCGCGCGCATGCATTTCTTCAAGAACCTGCCGGCCGAGACCTATCTGTGGCTGATGAAGCGGGCGGCGTGTTTGGTCGGCAACTCGTCGAGCGGCATCCGCGAGGGCGCCTTTATCGGCACGCCGGTGGTCAATATCGGCTCGCGTCAGACCATGCGCGAGCGCGGCGCGAACGTGATCGACGTCGGCCACGACCGCGCCGCCATCGAAGCGGCGATCCGCCGCCAGATCGCGCACGGGCCCTACGCGTCCGAAGCGATCTACGGCGACGGGCGCGCGGGCGCGCGCATCGCCGGCGTGCTGGCGGACAAGACCGTCGAGATCCAGAAGCGCATCGTCTACTGACATGGCCCGCATCCTCGCCATCGTGCCCGCGCGCGGCGGCTCGAAGGGCATTCCGCGCAAAAATCTGGCGCCGGTCGCCGGAAGGCCGCTGATCGCCTGGACGATCGAAGCGGCGCGCGCGGCGCGCGGGATCGATCGGCTGGTCGTCTCCACGGACGATCCGGAGATCGCTTCGGCCGCGCGCGCGTGGGGCGCCGAGACGGCGATGCGGCCCGCGGAGCTTGCGGCCGACGACACGCCCACGCTGCCCGTGTTGCGCCACGCGCTGGCGGCGCTCGGCGAGACGCCCGATGCGGTGCTCACGCTGCAGCCCACGTCGCCCTTGCGGCGCGCGGGCCATATCGAAGGCGCGCTCGACGCGTTCCTCGCCGATCCCGCGGCCGACAGCCTGGTGAGCGTCGTCGCCGTGCCGCACGTCTTCCACCCGCGCTCGGTGATGAAGCCCGACGTCGAGGGGTATCTCGTGCCCTATTTGGACTCGGCCCAGCCTTATCGGCGGCAGGACAAGGAACCGGTCTTCGCGCGCAACGGGGCGGCCATCTACATCACCCGCACGCCGCGTTTGGCCGAGTACGTGTTCGGCGGCAAGCTGATCGGCTTCCCGATGGATTCGGAGAGCTCGCTCGACGTCGACACGCCCGAGGAACTGGCGCTGGCCGGCGAGATTCTGCGCCGGAGAGGCGCGTGACGCCCGTCGAGATCGCCCGCGAATTGTGGCGCCGCGCGGTGCTCGAGCTCGACGCGCGCGAATGGGCGCGCAAGACCGCGCCCCTGGCCGTCCGCGCTTCCGCCGGAACCAAGCGCGTTCTTTTCTGCGAGGCGGTGTGGATGCTGGCGACATCGAAGGTCGAATCGCTTTTCGCCGCCGGCCTGGCGCGCGAAGGTTACGAGTCCCATCTGCTGTTGCCCGCGCGCAACCGCGCGGTCGAGCGCGCCTTCCGCGCGACCTGCC
>JAMNXK010000162.1 GCA_023653245.1 Tagaea sp. | reverse complement strand
TCGACGGCACGGTCGTCTGACTAGGCCAGGTGCTTCTTGAACCAGGCGATCGAGCGGTCCCAGGCGAGCTTGGCTTGCGCTTCGACGTAGCGCGGCGTCGAGTTGTTGTGGAAGCCGTGCTGCGTGCCCGGATACATGGTCATCTCGTACGGCACTTCGGCGGCCTTGAGCGCCGCCTCGAACGCCGGCCACATGTCGTTTATTCGCGCGTCGTCTTGCGCGTAGACGATCGACAAGGGTGCTTTGATGTTGCGCACCGTCTCGGTCGCCGGAGCGGGCCCGTAGAACGGCACGCCCGCGTGCATATCCGCCCCCAGCGTCGCCGCGAGGAAATTCACCACCCCGCCGCCCGAGCAGAAGCCCGTCGCGCCGAGCTTGCCGCTCGACAGCGCGTGGCCTTTGAGGAAGCGCGCGGAGTTGACGAAATCCACGCGCAGCTTGGCCTGGTCGAGCCCGGCTTGCAGCGTGCGTCCGTCGTCGTCGTTGCCCGGATAGCCGCCCACGGGGAACAGCCCGTCCGGCGCCAGCGCCAGGAACCCTTCGGCCGCGGCGCGCCGCGCCACGTCTTCGATATAAGGGTTGAGGCCGCGGTTTTCGTGGAGCACCAGTACGGAAGGGTACGGCCCGTTGCCGGCGGTCGGCCGCACGAGATAGCCGCGCATCTGGCCCGAATTGCCGCCGGGCGAGGGATAGGTCACGTAGCTCGCGCGGATGCGCGGATCGGTGAAGGAGATGACTTGCGCGTTGGCGTAGCGCGGGAACAAAGCTTGGGCCATGGCCAGCCCGCCGGCGGTGACGGCCGCGGCCCGGATCAGGAATTCGCGGCGGTCCATCTTGCCGTGGCAATACTCGTCGTAGAGGGCGAACACGCGGCTGTCGATTTGGTCTTGCGTCAAAGCGGGCGCGGCCTCGGGCATGTCGTAGGGCGTCATGGGATCCTCCTCCGGTTCGCCCTTACTCTACGTCGCGCCCGCCTTCCGCGAAACAAGCGAGCACGGCGGAAACCCGATCTTGCGATCCAAATGGTAACAGCAGACGACGGTAGTCGAGCAGGAACAGCGTCTCGATCGCGCGCACGCGCTTGTAATGCGGGAGCTTCTCGGCCACGACCTTGAGGTAGCCGGGCTCGGCGTGGCGGCGATGCAAATACGGCTGCTCGTCGATGCATTTGCCCGTCGGATCGCGGCCGAGTTTGGCGATCAACGCCGCCCCCACATGGCGATAGCGCAGCCGCGGGCCCGGCGGCTCGACCTCCACCAAGGCCAGCGAATCCGCGAAGCCGCCGGGCGCGTCCAGCCGCCACTCGGCCAGGATTTCGCGCCCGGGCATGGCGCCGGCACCGCACGCGCGCGCCCACGCGTCGTAGAGGGCTTGCATCGCGGCACTCGCCTCGCGCTTGAGAGCGACGCCCTCCAGCCCGCGCAGCCACCCGGCCGCGCCGCGCGCCCGTGCGAACGCGCCGATCAGCTTCTCGCGCAATTGCTTGGGGGAGATCGGCTTGACCAGATAGGCCGCGATCTCGTGCGCGCGCGCGGCCACGATGGCCGTCTCGCGCGAATCGCCGGTGACCATCACGAAGGGCAGATCGGGATCGAGCGCGCGCAAGCGCCTTCGCACCTCGAACCCGTCGATGCCCGGCATGTGCAGATCGCACAGCACCACGTCGATGCGCGCGGCCTTGCTGCCGACCAGCGCCAACGCTTCCTCGCCGCTCTCGGCCGTCAGCACCGTGGCGACGCCCAGGCTTTCGAGCAGTTTGCGCGCGAGATTGCGCGCGAACGCGTCGTCATCGACCACCAAAGCGACCGGGTCGACGGGCAAGATGTCGCGCAAGCGGTCGCTCACAGCCCGCGCCAAATCTCGGGGTTGAGATTGTCGGGCCCGAAATGCGCGAGCGCCGGATGCGGCCGCGGCCGATCCAGAATGCCCATGATCATCGCCTGGACGAGGCGCGCGCGCACGATCCCGGGCGTCGCGCAACCGGCTTGCTCGATGAATTCCCAGAGTCCGGCCTCGTGAGACAGGACGTTGAAGCCCGCGGCGAAGCTCGCCATCGTCGCGAAGCCTTCGGCCAAGCCGGCCATCAGCCAGTCGCCCGGATTGGTCGCGCGCATCGGCTCGTAGCGCGCCAGCGCGGGCATGAACGGCTCGTCCGGCTCGAGGCGCTCGCCCGAGTAGATCGCCGACAGAATCTTGCCGAGCGCGTCGGCCGCCGCGCCGCGTCTGCCGATGGCGCGCGCGATGCGCGCATAAGTCAACGCGCGCGCAAGACCCGGCCGCGCGTCGAGCGCCGCCCGCGCGGCCGTTTCGGCGGCCAGCAGATCGGCCACGCGCGCGGCCAACGGCCGATCGGGCGCGCGCGCGCGTTCGAAGCGCGCGATCGCTTCGGCGTAGAGCCCGGCCAAGGGCTCCCGCGGGGCCGCCAGACGCCGCGCGAAGGCCGCGTCGCCGGCGACGGCCGCGATCCGCGCGGCGGCGATGGCAAGATAGGGTGCCGGATCGTCGAGCCTTTCGGGCGGCGCCAGCGCCGGCACCAGACGGCCCGCTGCGGCCAAGGCGCGCGCGCGATCCGGCTTGGCGGCGAAGCCGTAGGCCAAGAAACGATCGGGTGTCGCGGCATCGAAGGGGACGAGCGCGTTCGCCCCCGGCACGAGCGCGAACAGCGCGTAGCCTTGCGCCGCGAGTTCTTCCAGGGGCGCGTGATTTGGCGCGCCATCGATTCGCACGATCTCGCTCATCACCAGCGGTGAAAACCGCGCCAAGGTCCGCTTGGCGCCGCGCAACGCCTCGACCTCGCCGCCTTCGAGATCGAGCTTGATGAAGTCGAGATCGGGCCAACCGTGCGCGTCCATCTCGTCGTCGAGCGTGGCCACGTTCACCTCGAGCGCGCCCGCGGCGCCCAAATGGGCGTTCTCGGGCGCGCCGGCGGTGTCGAACCGGGCGGTTCCCGGCGTCGAACCCAGCGCCACTTGGCGGTGGCGCACCCGCGCGCCGAGCCCGTTGAGCGCGATCGCGCGCCGCGCGCGATCGGCGACCGGCGGGTTGGGCTCGTACACGGCGACATCGGCGCCCGCGCGCGCGAGGGCGAGCGTGTAGACGCCGATATTCCCGCCCCCGTCGACGACGCGCCAGCCGGGCCGCACGAGCGAACCGACGAACGCGTACTCGTCTTCGAACCAGGTCTCGTGCTCGAGCAATACGACCGTGGACGTCGCGCGCGCGTCGCGCGAACAGATCGCCACGATGTCGCCGGACAGGCGCAAGGCATACTCGTCCGCGCGCACCAGGTCGGCCGCCGGCGGCGCGGGCGCGGCGGCGACGAATTCGGCCGCGCGTGCGGCGCAGCGCGCGGATTGGCTCCGCCAAACGGGATGACCGGCCGCCCATTCCACGCCGCGCAAGCCCGGAGAAGCGCGCGCTTGCGCTTCGGCGGTGGCGTCGAACGCGTCGCCGGCCAGGATCAGCGTCGGCACGGCGATCTCGGCCCAGAGATGGTCGTGGCTGCGGGCATCGGCGGCACCCGTATCGGGATCGCGACCGGTGAAGGCGGCGAAGGCCGCGGCGGTCGGATCACCGCCCGGCGTCGCATCCGCCAATTCGCCGGCATAGCGCGCGATCGCGGGATAGGCGGCGGGTGCGAAAACCGGATCGTCGAAGATCAGCGCGCGCACGCGCGAGGGCCGCGCGCGCGCCATCAGTGCCGCCACGACCGCGCCGAGCGACGCGCCATAGATCGCAAAAGGCGCGCCGGCGAACTCCCGCTCGCAGACCGGTCCCAAAGCCCGGGCCAGGGACTCGGGCGTGGCGTTCGGCGAGGCGCCGCTGGCGCCCAATCCCGAGTGGTCGAAGGTCAATACCGAAAAAAATGCGGTCAGCTCGGCGACGAACGGCAAGGATTCGGCGATGAAACCCATCGCACCGGGGACCAAAAGCAAAGGCGGCCGGCCGGGTACCGCATCGAAGCGCGCGCAACCGAGCGGGACGCCCTCGAAATCGACGCTGAAATCGCGGCGCTGCATCGCTGTGGCTTCGCTCATTTCATCCCCGCACGCAAGAGGCGCTATAGTGATCCGTTCGCCGACCGAGGGCGTAACGACCGGCAGGAGGGGACCATGATTCGAGCTTTCGTCGCAGCCGCCTGTTTGGCGTCCGCCGCCTTGCCCGCCTGGGCCTTCGATCTGGTGGCGCTGACCGAGCGCAACGAGCTGATCCGCTTCCAGGACACGGCTCCCGGCCGGACGGCGATGATCGCGATCCTGGGGACCGAAGGCCGCGTGCTCGCCATCGACGTGCGCCCGAGCAACCGCATGCTCTACGGCATCGACGACAAAAGCATCCTCTATACGATCGATCCGCGCACCGGCCACGCCACGCGCCTGCCGGAACTGAGCGTGAAGCTCGAAGACGCGAACCTCGCTTTGGCCGATTTCAATCCGCAAGCCGACCGGCTGCGGGTGATCGGCCCCGCCGGCCAATCCTTGCGCGTGAACGTCGATACGGGCCAGACGGTGGCCGACGGGCGGCTCAAATTCGCCGCCGGCGATCCCCATGCCGGCAAAACCCCGCGCGTCCTCGCCGGCGCCTATCTGAACTCCATTCCCGCCGCCCCGCAGACCCAGCTTTTCGAGTTCGACGCGACCACCGGCGCCTATGTGATCCAAGACCCGCCGAACGACGGCACGTTGCAGACCGTCGGCGATCCGTCTTTGCCCGCCGGCGTGGCGGTCGATGCGATGGACATCCACACCACGCCCGACATGCGCGACTACACCGGCTTCGCGGTGGCGCGGAACCATCTTTATCGGTTCGCCATCGGCTCGGGCCGCTTGACGCCGATCGGCCCCATCGCCGCCGGCGCGCGGCGGATCGTCGATCTCGCCGTTCTGCCTTAGAACCGACCGGGCGGGCCTGGCGGACGCCCACCAGGCGGACCGCCACCCGGCGGACCCCCGCGCCCGCCGCCGGGCGGGCGCTTCAAGTTGAAGCTCGCATCGGGCTCGCCCACGAAGCAGCGCGGGATGAACGGGAAGGTTTCCGTCAGCACGTAGTGATAGGTCCCTTGCGGGTACTCGGGCGTCGGGCCTTCTCGGCCGTTGCATTCGTCCAGATCGCCATGCCCCGCCACATAGTCGAAATCCCGCGCGTAATGGCCGTTATGCCGGCCTGCGGGCTCGCCCGGCCCGCGCTCGCCCGGCTTCAAGCGGTAGCTCGGCGCCAGTTTCTTGATGCCGCTGGCCGGATCGGTCGCGCGCACATAGCCGAACGGGCCGTAGACCGGAAATCCGTCGGCCGCGTAGCCGAGCAGCGTGGGCACGTCGCGCCGCGCCAAGCGGTTCATCAATCCGTTCGGGATGCCGTGATAGTGATACGTGCCGTCGGGCTGCACATGGGCGTTGTTGTGGTCGAGGCCGAGATTTCGCGGGCCGCCGATCGCCTCCATGATCCAGCCGCTGCGCGGATCGTTGTTCCAGAATTCGGCCGTGCCCGGATCGAACAGCACGCCGTTGAGCGCGATGCCCCAAGGCTGGACGCGCGAGGGCCGGATCGTGCCCGTCTTGCGCGGCTCGAGCGGCACGCGCAGCGTGTAGCTTTGCGGGGCGATGGCGTTGGGATTGCCGGGCCCCGGAAAACTGCCGGTCGAATGGTCGGGCAGCCCGTCGGCGCGGATCAGCCGCGCGTTCGCGGCGCGGTCGATCTCGATGCGCGCGGCGGCTTGCGCCTTCGACAGGATCGACAAGGCGCTCGGCGGCTTGAAGCCTTGCGGTTGTCCCGTCGGGTG
>JAMNXK010000161.1 GCA_023653245.1 Tagaea sp. | reverse complement strand
TTGGCCAGAGCGGGCCCGCGCTTGGCCCCTTGCACGATCAAGGGTTCGAGCACGATCTCCTCCACGCTCATGCGCGGATCGAGCGAGGCTTGCGGATCCTGGAACACGATCTGCAACGACTTGCGCATCGCGCGCATCTCGGCGGGCGGCAGCGCGAGCAGGTCGCGCCCCTCGAATTCGACCTTGCCGCCGGTCGGCTCGATCAGGCGCAAGATCAACCGCCCGGTCGTCGATTTGCCGCAGCCGGATTCGCCGACCACGCCCAGGCTCTCGCCCGCATCGACCGCGAAGTCCACGCCATCCACCGCCCGCACGATTCCGGCGCCGCGTTCGAACCACGCGCCTTCGGACACCGGGAAGTGCTTGGTCAGCCCTTCGACCTTCAGCAAATTCACGGCCGCCTCCACGCGGCGGTCGCCGCGAGGCGCCGGCACGCGACGCGATGGCCGGGCTCGAAGGCCGTGTCCTCGGGGCGCGCGGCCTCGCACGCCGCCTCGGCCAGCGCGCAGCGCGGCGCGAAGCGGCAGCCGGCGCCCGCTTGGGTCGGATCCGGCAAGGTGCCGGGAATCGTGCGCAGCCGCGCTTCGATGCGCGTCAGGCTGGGCGTGGCGTCCATCAGCCCTTGCGTGTAGGGATGGCGCGGCGCGTCGAACAACCGGCCGACCGGCGCTTCTTCGGCGACGCGGCCCGCATACATCACCACCACGCGGTCGGCGAACTCGGCGATCACCCCCATATTGTGGGTGATCAGCAGGACCGCCATGCCCATCTCGTCGCGCAGATCGCGCAACAGCTCCAGGATCTGGGCCTGCACCGTCACGTCCAGCGCCGTGGTCGGCTCGTCGGCGATCAGCAGCTTGGGCGAGCACGCCAAAGCGATGGCGATCATCACGCGCTGGCGCATGCCGCCCGACAGACGGTGCGGGTACTCGTCCAGGCGCTTGGCGGGCGACGGGATGCCCACGCGGTCGAGCAGCTGGATCGCGCGCCGGCGCGCGCCCTCGCGCCCGAGACCTTCGTGCGCGCGCAACGTCTCGCCGATCTGGTCGCCGATCGGAAAGACGGGATTGAGGCTGGTCATCGGCTCCTGGAAGATCATGCCGATGCGCTTGCCGCGAATCTTGCGCAGCGCGCGGTTCGGCAAGCGCAGCAAATCGCGCCCCTCGAACACGGCGCTGCCCGACAGCACGCGCGCGGGCGGCGTGGGCAGCAGCCCCAGGATCGACAAGGCGGCCACGCTCTTGCCCGAGCCGCTTTCGCCGATGAGCCCGACGGCTTCGCCGGCGGCGACATCGAACCCGACGCGGTCCACCGCGAGGGCCGTGCCGCGCTCGGTCGAGAAGGCGACCGCGAGGTCGCGCACGGAAAGCAGCGGCGCCATCTAGCCGTGCTCGATCTTGAGGCGCGGGTCGAGCACGTCGCGCAACCCGTCGCCCAAAAGGTTGAGACCCAGCACCGTCACCGCGATCGCCACGCCCGGCATCACGGTGAGCCACCAGGCCTCGCGGATATAGGAGCGCCCTTCGGCGATCAGAATCCCCCAGCTCGGCTGGGTCGGCGGCGCGCCCAAGCCCAGAAAACTCAGCACCGCTTCGGACAGCACGGCGTACGCGAAGACGAAGCTGAGCTGCACCAGCAGCGGCGCCATGCAATTGGGCAGGATGTGGCGCAGCAGGATATGGGCGTCGCCGGCACCCGCGGCGCGCGACGCCTGCACGTAGTCGAGCTCGCGCACCACCATCACGCTGGCGCGCACGATGCGCGCGGTGCGCGGGATGTAGACGACCGCCAGCGCGATCACCACCGTCGTCGCCGACGGACCCAGAGCCGCCGCGATGCCGATGGCCAGCAGCACCGACGGGAAGGCCATCAGCGCGTCGGCGAAACGCATCAGCGCGCCGTCGAGCGCGCGGAAATAGCCCGCGAGCGCCCCCATCGGCACGCCGATCGCCGCGTTCAGCGCCACCACCCAGATCCCGATCTCGAACGACAGCCGCCCGCCATGCAGCACGCGCGAGAACATGTCGCGCCCCAGATTGTCGGTGCCGAACCAGAACTCCGCCGAGGGCGGGCGGAAGCGCATGCGGATCGCCATGCGGTTGGGCTCGTGCTGGGCGATCCAGGGGGCAAGCAGCACCGCCAGCACGGCGAACGCGACCAGCGCGCCGCCGAGGACGAAAGCGCGGTTGCGCGCGAGGCGGCGCAGCCCGGCCATCATTTCACCCTTACGCGCGGGTCGCACCACGCGTAGAGCATGTCGACCATCAAGTTGAGGAGCATCAGCGCGGCCGCCACGAACAGCAGCCCGCCTTGGATCATCGGATAGTCGCGCCGCAGGATCGCGTTGCCGAGCAGCGCCCCCATGCCGGGTACGGTGAAGATCGTCTCGATCACGATCGAGCCGGATATCAGCACCGAGAAGATGAGCCCGATCACCGTGACGATCGGGATCATCGCGTTCGCCAAAGCGTGCTTGAGGATCACCACGTACTCCGGCAGGCCCTTGGCGCGCGCCGTGCGCACGTAATCCTGGCGCAGCACTTCGAGCATCGCCGAGCGGGTGATGCGCGCGAGCAGGCCGATCTGCAGCATGGCCAGCGCCACCGCCGGCATCGTCGCGGTGCGCAGAAAGCCCGCGACGTCGATGGCCGGATCGACGAAGCCCGACGTGGGCAGCCATCCCAGATGCACCGAGAACAGCACGATCATCACCAGGCCGAGCCAGAAATTCGGCAGCGACACGCCGATCAACGCGACCGTGGTGGCGAGTTGATCGACCCATGTGTTGTGGCGCAACGCCGCCACGATGCCGGTGGCGAGACCCAGCACGATGGTCAGCACCATCGCGTAGGAAGCGACCCACAGCGTCGCCGGCAGGCGTTCGACGATCGCGTCGGCGACCGGCACGCCCAGCAGCAGCGAGCGCCCCAGATCGCCGTGCAGCAGGTTCCAGTAGAACGTCGCGATCTGCGAATACCACGGCGCGTCGAGACCGAGATTGCGGCGGATCTGGTCGATCTCGGCTTCGGTCGCGTTGGTGCCGCCCATCACCACGGCGGGATCGCCGGGCACGAGCTTGATCAGCGCGAACGAGATCAAGCTCACGATCGCCAGGATCGGGATGGCGTGCAGCAGCCGTTTGATCATGAAAGCGAACATGGACGAACCCGAACGGGCCCGGCCGAAGCCGGGCCCGCCTTTCCGGGGTTACTGCCGGATCCAGACGTTGGAGAAGCGCGTGTTGTAGTAGGGCTTGTAGTTCTCGACATTGGCGCGCACGGCTTGGGTCTTCGGCGCCACGCCGAAGGGAATCGCCATCACCTGTTCGATCGCGATACGCTGCGCGCGCGCGAAGGCCGCCTGACGCTGGGCGAGTTCGGGTGCGGTGTTCACCTCGTTGAACGCGGCCATGAACGCCGGATCGACGCGGTTGTCGCGCGGCTTGAACACCGGACTGGGCTCGGCCATTTGGCGCAAGGTCTGCGGACCGCCGAGCGCGATCACCGTGATCCAGCCGGTGTGGAAGAAATTCCATCCAGTGGTCTCGCGCTGGCTCTTTTGCAACGCCGCCGGCCAGTCGAGCACTTCGAGTTCGGCGTTGATGCCCGCGGCCTTCATCTGCTCGGCCATCACCAGCGAGGTGTTGTACATGACCGGGAATTGCCGGTTGGTGAGCAGCACCACCTTCTCGCCGCGATACCCCGCTTCGCGCAGCAACTCGCGCGCGCGCGCCGGGTTCTTCTGGTTCAGCAGCTCCTTGCCCGCGTCGGTGAAGTACTGCATGCCGGGATACTGGAAGCCGGGATTGAGCTTGTATTGGCCTTCGGTGGCCGCCTCCATGATGTCCTCGAAATTCAGCGAAGCGAGGATCGCCTGGCGGACTTTCGGATTGTCGGTCGGCGGGGCCGAGAAGTTCGGATAGACGACGTTCATCCAGAACGTCTCCAGCCGCGCCAACTTGATCGCGTTGTTGGCGGCCAAGCGGCGCTGCGAAGCCGCCGGCACGTCTTCCACGCCATGAACTTCGCCGACTTCGAGGGCCGCGGTGCGCGCGGCGGCTTCGGACATCATCCGGATCATGACCGTATCGACGCAAGCGCGTTTGGCGCCGCCGAAGCCCTTCATCTCCGCGTGCCGCGCGTCCGGACGATAGGCGTCGTTGCGGCGCAGGCGCACATGGCTGTCGGCGCGGAACTCGTCCAACCGGAACGGGCCCGTGCCGACCGTCGGCAACTGGCCGGCGGGTGCGTTCGCGTTCTCCGCCGGAATGATGACGATGGGCACGGTGAAGGAGGACAGCGCCTCCAAGAACAGCGGCCGGCGCTCGGTCAGCACCAAGACGAAGGTGTTGGCGTCGGGCGTCTCCCAGCGCGCCACCGGATCGAGGATCGAGCGGTCGATGCCCAGGCGCTTGTAGCGGTCGAACGACGCGGCCACGTCGGCCGAGGTCATCGTCTTGCCGTTGTGGAACTGGATGCCCTGGCGCAGACGGAACGTATAGGTCAGGCCGTCGGGGCTCAGCGTCATCGTGTCGGCGAGTTCGAGCACGGGATTCATGTTCTCGTCGCGCGTGACCAGCGTCTCGAAGATGTTCATGGCGACGTTTCGCGTCGCCGAGGAGTTCGAGGCGTGCTGGTCGAGGCCGGGCACTTGGCTTTCGAGCGCGAAGATCAGCTCGCCGCCGGTGCGCGGACAGGTGAAGCCTTGGGCTTGCGCCGCACCGGCGAAGGCGGTCGCCAGTGCAAACGCGGAAAGCGACGTCTTGAGATTTTTCATTTTCTGTCTCCCTGTTGCGGAACGGGTTGCGAGGAAAGTTCGGCGGCGAAACGCACCGGCAGCACGCGCCGGCGGAATTCGAAGCGGCCCTCGGCCAAGCGCCGGACGAGGGCGTCGGCGGCGGTCTCGCCCAGATGGAAGGCGGGCGAGAACACGGTGGTGAGCGGCGGCGTGGCGTAGTGATGGTTCTCCAGGCCGTTGAAGCCGGTCACGCGCACGCGCTCCGGCACGGAGATTCCGCGCGCCGCGAACAAGCCCAAGGCGGCCAGCGCCATGCGGTCGTTGCCGGCGATCAGCGCGTCGGGCGCGCCGCGCGCGTCGAGATGGGCGGCGAGCGTAGCTTGCGTGGCCGCGAAACTTTCGTCGGCGCAGCGCAGGATTTCGACGTCCGGAAAGACTTTGCGCACCGCCGCTTCGCGCCGGAGCATGGCGGGCCACTCCACGCGGGGGACCAGCATGGCCACGCGCCGCGACGCCGCCGTCGCCAGGTGGCGCGCGATCGCGTCGGCGCCGCCCGCGTCGTCGAGCATCACCGAGCACACGTCGCCGGGCGCGCCCTCGTCCTGGATCACCACCACGGGCACCGACAGCGACGTCACGCGCGCCAGGATCCGCTTGCGATCTTTCGCCGGGCCCGAGGCGACCAGGCACATGCCGTCGCACTCGACATGGCGCAGCATCGGCACGTCGCCCAAAGCGGGTGCCGGCACGCCGCGCAAAATCAGGCTGTAGCCCGCGCGCGCCAGCGCCTCGTTGAGGCCGGCGAGCAGCGCCGCCGTGAACGGGTCGGACAGGTAGTATGGCGACGGATCGACGATCACCACGCCGATCGCCATGCGCTTGGCCGCGCGCAGCTGGCGCGCCGCCGCCAGCGGCCGGTAGCCGAGCGCGTCGCTGGCCGCGAGCACGCGCCGGGCGGTGTCCGCGCCGACTTGGTCGCGCCGGCCGTTGAGCACGTTCGACACCGTCATGGTCGTCGTCCCCGCTTTGCGGGCGACGTCGCGCAACGTCACGCGGCGGGCGCC
>JAMNXK010000160.1 GCA_023653245.1 Tagaea sp. | reverse complement strand
CGCGCGATCTGCGACGAAGCCTTCGTCAAACTCGGTGCCGCGATGGAAGGTGCCACGCGCCACGCGCGCGATCCGATGGCGGCGTTTCGCGGCGTGTTCGACGCCTATGTCGAATTCGGCCTCGCGCATCCGCGCGAATACCGGCTTGTGTTCATGGCCGAGCCGCCGCCCGGCGCGTCGGCCCATCGGCCCGGCATCGGGCGCGACTACGATCCCAACGATCGCGGCGCGCAAGCCTTCGCCGGGTTCGAGGCGTTGGTGCGCCGCTTGATCGCGGCGGGCCTGTTCCGCGACGGCGATCCGGCGGTGCTGGCCGAGGCCGCCTGGGCGGGCGTGCACGGTCTGGTCGCGCTGTTGATCGACATGCCGCACTATCCCGAGGCCCAGCGCGCGAAACTCGCCGACGAGGTCGCGCGCATGATCGCCGAAGGCATGGTCAAAAGGTGAGCGAACTCGCCGAAGCCTACGCGCGCGACGGCGTGGCGCGCGTGCGCGGCGCGCTCGACGAAACCTGGATCGCGCGATTGCGCGCGGCGGTCGATCGCGCGATGGCGACGCCCTCGAACGACGCCATGGAATTCAACGCGCCCGGCGAGCCGGGCCGCTTCTTCGGCGACATGTTCATGCATCGCCGCGATCCCGATTTCCGCGCCGCGTTCGTCGACACGCGGTGCGCGTCGCTCGCGGGCGACGCGATGGGTGCCACGGAAATCCGCCTGCTCTACGATCAGATCTTCGCCAAAGCGCCGTTCACGCCGCGCGAAACGCCATGGCATCAAGATGGGCCCTATTGGCCGCTGACCGGCGACATGCTGTGCACCGTCTATCTCGCCCTCGATCCCATCGATCGGGCGAGCGGTGCCGTTTCCTACATGCGCGGCTCGCATCGCGGGACCGCGTTCCGGCCCGCGCCCTTCCGCGCCGGGGCCGAGCGTGCGGAGCGCTACGTGGCTTCGGCCTTGCCCGAACTGGATGCGCCCGATCCCGCCACGCTCGTATCGTTCGATCTCGAACCGGGCGACGCGGTCGTGTTCCATGCGCATCTGGTGCATGGCGCGGGCGGAAACGCGACCGGCCGGCCGCGCCGCACCGTGGCGCTGCGCTTCGCGGGCGAGGACGCGCGCTGGCGGACGGGCACGAGCACGTTCCGCCGTCTGCGCAAAGCCAACCTCGCCGACGGCGCACCCTTGTCCGAACGCGGCGACCTGTTCCCGGTGCTGTGGCGGCGGTGACTACACCCTGAGGATCTTCCCCGGGTTCATGATGTCGTCGGGGTCGAGCGACTTCTTGATCATGCGCATCAGCGACACGGCCTCGCCGTGCTCGGCGGTGAGGAAATCGATCTTGCCGTAGCCGATCCCGTGCTCGCCCGTGCAGGTGCCCTCCATGGCCAGCGCACGCGCGATCAGGCGGTCGTTGAGGCGGTTGGCCTCGGCGACCTCCTTGGGATCGTTCATGTCGAGCACGAAGCACAGATGGAAATTCCCGTCGCCGACATGCCCGACGATGGGCGCGGGCAGGAACGAGCCTTCGAGATCCTTCTGGGTTTCGACGATGCAATCGGCCAGGCGCGAAATCGGCACGCACACGTCGGTCGCCCAGATCGAGCAGCCCTGACGCAACGCCTTGCACGCGTAGGCGGCGTCGTGGCGCGCCTGCCAGATCTTCTTGCGCTCGGCCGGATCGCTCGCCCAGCGGAAATCCTCGCCGCCGTTTTCGGCCGCGAGCGCCTGGACGAACTCCGCCTGCTCCTTCACCCCCGCCTCGGTGCCGTGGAACTCGAGCCACAGCGTGGGTGCCGCGGGCACGTTGATCTTGGAGTACTTGGCGATCGCCTCCATCTGCAGCGTGTCGGCGAGTTCGATGCGCGCGATCGGGATGCCGGCCTGGATGGTGGCGATGCAGGTATCGACCGCGGCCTTCACCGTGGGGAAGGCGCACATCGCTGAGCTGGTCGCCTCGGGAATGCCGTAGACCTTGAGCGTCACCTCGGTGATCACGCCGAGCGTGCCTTCCGAGCCGACGAACAGCCGCGTGAGGTCGTAGCCGGCCGAGGATTTGCGCGCGCGGCGCGCGGTGCGCACGATCCGCCCGTCGGCGGTGACGACCTCCAGCGCCACGACGTTCTCGCGCATCGTGCCGTAGCGCACGGCGTTGGTGCCCGAGGCGCGCGTGGCCGTCATGCCGCCGATCGAGGCGTCCGCCCCCGGATCGATGGGGAAGAACAGGCCGGTGTCGCGCAGATACTCGTTGAGCTGCTTGCGCGTGACGCCGGGCTGCACGCGCACGTCCAGATCGGCCGCGTTGACTTCGATCACCTTGTTCATGCGCGAAAGATCGATGCAGATACCGCCGCGCAAGGCCGCCGTGTGGCCTTCGAGCGCCGTGCCCGCGCCGAAGGGAATCACGGGAATGCGATGGCGCGCACAAACGCGCACGATGCGGGCGACTTCCTCGGCCGTTTCGGCGAAGGCGACCGCGTCGGGCGGGGCGGGCACGTGATAGGCCTCGCCCTTGCCGTGCTGGTCGCGCACCGCCGGCGCGGTCGATAAGCGCTCGCCGAGGATTTCGCGGATTTCGGCGATCGCCGCGGCGCGGGCGGTCGGCTCTGTCGCTCGGATTTCGGCGGCGCTGGCCATGGGGACTCCTCCGTCGGCGACGAAACTAGGGCTTCGGCGCGGGTTCGGCAACCGCCGCCCCGGCGCGCACGGGGTGCGCGCGCCGCGGAATTGTTTTCCGGGCCGTAACTGCCGTCGAGGTCCCAACGAACTTCAAGGCATGGATCGGCACGACGCCGATCCGCTCTCCGCCCGGCGCGGAGACCCATACCCCGGAGGAACCAAATGTCCCGCCTTGCGAACTCGGTTGCAATCTTGAAGAGCCGTGTTGCCATTGCCGCTCTTGCCACGGTCGTTCCGTTGATGGCCGCCACGCTGGCACCCGCGCACGCCTACGACATCACGTCCACGGCCCAAGTCAACGTGACCTCGGCCCGCGTCGCCCTGCAGAGCCACGATCCCGTCGCCTATCAGACGGTCGGCCGGCCGGTGCTCGGCAACGAGCGTTACTCGGCCGAATACCAAGGCGCGATCTATCGCTTCTCGTCCGAAGAAAACCTGAAGACGTTCCAGGCCTCGCCCGCGCGCTACGCGCCGCTGCATGGCGGCTTCTGCCAGCAAGGCATGGCCGGCGGCCGCAAGCTCGACGGCGATCCCGCGCTGTTCCGCGTCTCCGACGGCCGTCTCGCGGTCTTCTCGTACAAGGCGGCGCAGGACGCGTTCTTGCGCGATCCGGCCGGCAACGCCGCCAAGGCCGTCGACAACTGGGAGAAGGTCAAGGACAAGACGCCGCGCGAATTGTTCGGCTTCTGATCGCGCGATCCGAACGGGGTTCGCCGGCTCTCCGCGCGGGGAGCCGGCGTCTCCGTCAGCCCGCCGCCGCCGCCGCGCGCTCGGCGGCGCGCACGCGCTCGCGCCAGATCGTGTAGAGCCCCGCGCCGACCACGATCGCCGCCCCCCACCAGACGTTGACCTCGGGCCACTCGCGCCAGAAGACCCAGCCGAAGATCGCCGCCCACACCAGCTCGGTGTAGTGGAACGGCGCCACCGCGCCCACCGGCGCCAGGCGGAAAGCGCGGAAGGTCAGGCGCTGGCCCGCGAGCACGAGCGCCGCCATGGCGAGGATCACGAACCACATATGCCCGGGCGTCGCCGCCGAAACGAAGAGCAATCCGATCGCGCCCGCCGTCAGCATCGCGCAGTTCTGGAAGACCATCATGGCCAGATCGCTTTCGGTCGACGCGAGCCAACGCACGCACGTCATCGCCAGCGCGTAGAAGATCGCCGCCGACAAGGCGAGCATCGCCCCCAGGCCGAACTCGCCGTCGGCGATCCCGGGGCCGATGATGACCAGCACGCCCGCGAATCCCACCGCCAGCGCGCTCCAGCGATGCGCGCCGACCTTCTCCTTGAGGATCGGCACCGAGAACGCGGTCATGAACAAAGGGGCCGCGAAGCCGATGGCGATCGCGGTCGCGAAGGGCAACAAGCGCAAGGATTCGAAAAAGCTGAACATCGCGCAAATGGCGAAGACGCCGCGAATGAAATGGCCCCAGGGCCGGCGGGTCCTCAGCGCGGCCAAGCCGCCCGCGCGTATCACGAACGGCGCCAGGAGCAACAGCACCATCGCCGAACGGATGGCGATGATCGCGGCCGTGGACATCTGGCCGACCGCGTATTTGGAGATCGCGTCCATGATCGACAGCACGAACACGCCGAACGCCATATAGGCGATGCCGAGCAGCGGGCGGTCGGCGCGACCGGAGGACGAGGGGGGTGCGGACATGGCCCGGATGTCTATACTCGACTCCTCCGATCCCGACCTAGGCGGAATGCGCATGGATACGTCGAGCGTGGCACATTCGATTCTCGCGGCCGGCGATCGCGCGCGGCGCGACGACGACGATCTGGTTTTCGGACCCGGCGGCGATCCGGTCTATCCCACGCCGTTTCGCGTCGCCTTGGCGGCGTCGGCCGCGTTGGGTGCTATCGGGCTTGCAGTTTCGGATGTGTGGCGCTTGCGGACGGGGCGTCGCCAGACGGTGCGCGTGAACCCACCCGCCGCCGCCGCGAGTTTGAAATCTTCGGCCTATGCGACGCTCGACGGCAAGAAGGCCAAGATCTGGGATCCGCTCACCGGCCATTACCGCACGCGCGACGCCCGCCACGTATTCCTTCACACCAACCATCCGCATCACCGTGCGGCGGCGCTGCGGATTTCGGGTGCCGCGGGCGACGCCCGCGCCGAT
This sequence comes from Tagaea sp., assembly GCA_023653245.1. The sequence goes on along the minus strand of JAMNXK010000160.1, from coordinate 1,002 downwards.
CTCGAAGCGGCCGTCGCGAGACTGGACGCGGTGGCGTTCGAAACCGCGCTGGCCGCCGGGGACGGCATCGGCGCGGTCCTGCGCACGCGCGCCGAGTGGGCCGCCCTGCCCCACGCCCAAGCGCTCGCGCGACTGCCCTTGTTCGAGATCGGAAAAATCGGCGAAGCGCCGCCCGAGCCTTTCCCCGAGGCGGCGCGGCCTTTGTCGGGTTTGCGCGTGCTCGATTTGACGCGCGTGCTCGCGGGGCCGGCGGCGGGGCGCATGCTGGCCGAGCACGGCGCCGACGTGCTGCACCTGACCGCCCCGCACATCCCCTATCAGACCGAGCTGCTCTACGACACCGGCCCGGGCAAACGCTGCGCTTGGCTCGATCTCGACCGGCCCGAAGGCCCCGACGCTTTGCGCGATCTCGCCGCGCGCGCGGATGTGTTCTTGCAAAGCTACCGGCCCGACGCGCTCGCCCGACGCGGCTTCGGCGCCGAGGCGCTCGCCGAGTTGCGGCCCGGCATCGTCGTGACGACGCTGTCGGCCTATGGCCATGACGGGCCATGGTCGATGCGGCGCGGTTTCGATTCGGTCGTGCAGAACGCCATGGGTCTGGCGGCGCTGAACTCGTCGCTCGAAGCGCCCAAGAACATGCCGGTCCAAGCGCTCGACTATATCGGCGGCTATCTCGCGGCCTTGGGCACGATCCTGGCGCTGGTGCGGCGCGCGCGCGAGGGCGGCTCGTGGCGCGTGCGCGTGTCGCTCGCGCAAGTGGCGCATTGGCTTGCGGGGCTCGGCTCGATCGACGCCACGGGCACGCAAGCCGATCCGCCGGCGGCTGAAATCGCGTCGCTGATGACCGAGGCCGCGTCGCCCTTCGGGCGCGTCGCACACTTCAAGCCGGTGTTGTCGCTTTCCGAGACGCCGGGCTTCTACGCGACGCCGCCGGCGCCGTTCGGGACATCGACGGCCGCGTGGCTTTGACGCGCGTTCCGAAGAGAACGCCATCGACGATCT
>JAMNXK010000159.1 GCA_023653245.1 Tagaea sp. | reverse complement strand
GCCTCGGCGAGTGCCAGATAGGAATCGGGACCGATCAGCGTGCCGTCGGGTGCGCGCATGCGCGAGAAGCATTCGTAGTGGCGGCGGCGGCGCTGCGGCAGATCGACGATCGGCTGGAGATAGAGTTCGACGCGCCCCTCGCGCAGCGCGTCGCGCACGATGTCGAGCACTTGCGCGTCGGGCAGATTCGTCTTGGGCGGGGCTTGGTAGGCGGGCGCGTCCGGCGGCGCGACGGGCTTGCCCGACAATTCTTCGACCAAGCTCTTGAGCACGCGCATCTCGGCGACGACGGTGCGCATGTCGGCGTTCTTGCTCGCCATGCTTTCGATCGCTTCGAGGATGCCTTTGGCGTCCTCGCGCGCGAGCCTGAGCTCGCGGCGCAGCTCCTGCATGCGCGCTTCGGCGGCGTCCAGGCGCTTGGCGTGCAGGATGCTCCATCCGATCGCGTGCGCCGCCAGCGCCAGCGCGAACGCCGCCAAGCCCCAGTGCGGAGCGGCCGCCAGCGCGAGCGCGCTCGCCCCCAACACATAGGCGAGGCCCGCGAAAATATGCGGCATGGGGTTCATTGCCCGTTCGGTATCCCAGGCCGGGCGATTCGGGTCAACGGCAATCGGCGCCCACGGCCTCGGCCACGCGCGCGAAGCCGTCGGCGGCGAGCAAAGCGGGCAAAGCGCGCGCGATGCGCGCGGCCAGATCGGGGCCTTCATAGACCATCGCGGAATAGAGTTGCACGAGCGTGGCGCCGGCGCGGATCTTGGCGTAGGCGCGCGCGGCGTCCGACACGCCGCCCACGCCGATCAGCGGCAAGGCGCCGCCCGCGAGACGATAGGTCTTCTTCAGCACCGCGGTGGACAGCTCGAACAGCGGCTTGCCCGACAGCCCGCCCGCCTCTTTGCGATGCGCCGAGCGCAAGCTCTCGGGCCGCGACAATGTCGTGTTCCCGACGATCAGTCCGGCAAGTTCGCGATCGAGCGCCACGCGCACCACGTCTTCGAGATCGGCGTCCGCCAGATCCGGCGCGATCTTGAACAGCAGCGGCGGCGGCTTGGGCAAGGCGCGTTCGGCGAGCGCGTCCTGCACGCGCACGACCAGAGCGTCGAGCGTTTCGCGCGATTGCAGCGCGCGCAAGCCCGGAGTGTTGGGCGAGGAGACGTTGCACACGAGATAATCCGCGTGCTCGGCGAGCGCGCGCGTGCCGGCGACGTAGTCGTCGGCGGCGTCCGCCGTGTCCTTGTTCTTGCCGAGATTGACGCCGACGATCCCGCGCCGCGCGCGGCCCGCGAGCCGGTGCCGCGCCGCGTCGAGGCCCTTGCTGTTGAAGCCGTAGCGGTTGATCACCGCTTCGTCTTCGCTCAGGCGGAAAAGCCGCGGGCGCGGATTGCCGGGCTGGGGCTTGGGCGTGATCGAGCCCACCTCGACGAAGCCGAAACCTTGGGCGAGCAGCGCGTCGGGCAATTCGGCGTCCTTGTCGAAGCCCGCGGCGAGGCCGATCGGATGCGGGAAATCGAGCCCCCAGAGCGACACGCGTAGCGCTGGATCGTCGAACTGCCGAGGCAAAGGCACGAAGCCATGCGCGAGCGTCCAAATCGCCAGCCCATGCGCGCGCTCGGCGTCGAGCGCGTGGAGCAACGGACGCAAGATGCGATAGAGGCTCACGCGAGGCCCCACGGAAAGACGTGGCGCCCCTCCGGCCCGAGCTTGAGGGGCGCGTGCCGGATCACCTTCGCCACGTCGAGCGCGCCATAGAGATGCGGGAACAACGCGCCGCCGCGCGAGGCCTCCCATTTGAGCGCGGCGCCGAGCGTTTCGGCCGCGACCTCGATCAGCACCAGATCGTCTTGGCCCGCGCGATGCTTGGCCGCCGAGACGACGATCTGTGCCGCGTTCGAGAAATGGATGAAGCCATCGGCCTTGTCTTGCGACGAGCCGTCGTAGCTTCCCGTGCGCGTGGCGTGCGCCCATTCGTCCGCGCGGCACATGTGATAGATCTTCGTCGTCATCGCAAGGCGGAACCTAGCAAGTCCCGCGCTGGCGCGCTATTCGGGCGGCGCCGGTCACCTGAGCAGAACATAGGTCGCGAGATTGCCCAGATAATGCCCACCCGCGACGACCAGGAACGAGCCCGTGCGGCGATAGGCGATCCACAGCAGCGCGCCCGCCGCGAACGCCACGGCCACCGAAGGCCAGCCCGCACCCCAATGGATCGCGGCGAAGGCCGCCGTCGGCACGAACCATCCCGCGGGGCCGAACAGGCGCAGCGCTAGCACGCGGAAAACCCCCTCCTCCGCGGCGGCGCTGAGCGCCAGGCCGAGCGTCCCGTCGAGGATCGCCAGCATCGTCGATCCATAGCGCAGCGAGTCGAAAATCCGCGCGCCCTCCGGCATCCATCGCTGGAGGAGCGCCATCGCGAAGATCGCGGCGCCCAAACCGGCGATCCATGAGAATGCCGTGCCGGGATCGACATCGTTCGGAACGCCGGCCGGCCGCGCGAGTCCGCCAAGTGCGATCACCGTCGCGAGGATCGCGCCCTTGACCACCCAATCGAAGGCGTAGAACGGCCACGGCGATTCGATCGCGGCGAAAACGAAATCGTTGCCGGCGCCCGCGAGCACCGCCGCGACGAACAACGCCCAAAGCGCTCGATTCTGCCGCACCGGATGCATGCTCGGAATTGTGGCGAAGCCCGGTCTTGCGCGCAATTCCGATGGATTACCGTTCGCGCGCCGACGCCATCAGACGGCGGAGGATCGCCATCTCGGCAAGCGCCAGCGCGCGTTCGCGCGCCGCCTCCCGTCGGACAGCCAGCAAACCCAACGACGAAAGGCTTTCCAGATGGCGCGAGCGCCGAGGCCCGATCGTCCACTCAGGCGCCTCGTCGAGGCGCGCGCGCCAGAGCTCGGCTTCCTCGGCGTCGAGCGCCGGCCCCAAATGCGCCGGCGCCGGCGGATCGCCGCGTGACGCCCGGCCACGCAACGATGACCGCTTCGTTCGGCCGATCGTCCCAGCGGTCGTCGTGCCGCAAAAAGCCGTTGTCGTAGACGGGGTCGCACGCGCCGGCGAGGAGCGACGCCACGATCACCACGAAGATGCGCATCGCCCGAACGATCGCCCGAAATTGCGGCGTCATTGTGTCCCGCATCGGGTTGACGACGCGGCGAAGAAGCGCAATCTTGTCGCATGCGGCTGCTTCTCTGGACGATGTGTTTGGCGCTGCTCGCCGGTTCCGCTGCGGCGCAGAACCGCCCGGCGCTGCGCTTCGATCCCAACAAGATCGAGTTCGCCACGCCGTGGGCGCAAAGCTCGCCGTGCCTCGCGGATCGAACAGATCCGCTGTGCACGGCTCACGCCATCATCGTCTGCGAAATCTTCTCGCGCCGGCCCGAATGCGCCGACTTCCCGAACCAACATAAATTCTCCAATCCGCAAGGCTGGACGCGGGTGGAGTACAAGATCGTCGAAGCGGGATTCATGTCGCGCGAGGCCGTTCGACGGTTCGACGTCGAAACAAGCCGCGAACGCCTTGAACAGCCGACCGGCTTCGCCTATGTCGCGCCGGGCAATCTTCAAGCCCGTATCTTGACGCGCCGCTGCGGACCCGGCGCCAGCGATTGCGAGGCGGCGAACTGGGACGAGCTGATGATCGTCTCGGAACGCCGCAGAGAACGCTGGGAGTTCTCGACGCTTATGCTGTTCTTCGCCGGGCGCTGGCTCGTCGATTGACTCCATTGCCCCGGATGTAAGGCGTGGGATCGACGAACGCCCACTTCGGTAGCGGATTACTCGGGCGCGCTTGCGAACAATCTTCGCAAAATCTCCATCTCCGCAAGCGCCAGTGAGCCTTCACGTTTTAATTGCCGCGCGAGTGCGTAGCTTCCCAACGTCGATAGATCTTCGAAGTGTCGAGAACGCCGGGGCAAGGAGATCCAACTACGCGCCTCTTCGAAGCGCGCACTCAGGGAACTTCGATTGACACGCGCGGCACCCGACCCGTCGATTACGCCGTCGGCGGCAAGGCGCGAGAGCGCCAGCCGCTCGCGCTCGGTCTGCCGCGCGCGCCACAGTTCGGCTTCTTCGGCGTCGAGGGCGGGCCCGAGCCGGGCATGCGCGACCGGATCACCTCGCTGAGCACGATCACGGAGTTCCAGAATGCGCTCGATCGCGACATCAAGACGTAAGTCCAGTGGCCAACGCTCGACGACTTCGTCGGGCGGCCATCTCGGCCCTAAGTCGTCGGCCGGAGGACCACGATGATGATCCAGATGCCCGCAAGCCGTCACTTGGAGCAAAAAAGCAAACAATATAAATATTTTATTCACAAGGAAAACCCTCCTTTGACTCGCTCGCTGCAGCGGGACTTGATCTTCCTAAGTGCGGTGCTGGAAATCGACTTCAAGCCGCCACCGAACCGGGAGTCCGGCTTCGACGGCAATCGAGTTATCCCCCATCATGAACGTAGACTGCCACGATCAAGCCCTTGGATAGCTGTCCGGGTTGAATTCGATCTCGTCTTTGGTCGGCCCATCGGGCGGCACCCTCTTCTTTTCGTCGGGGAACAGAGGCTCAATTTGATAATAGTATTCCCAAAGGAACTCTTTTGTCTCCTCACGAAGCTGTCGAAATTCGGCGCGCAATTGTGAATCGGAAATTGGAGTTGGACTTCCGGTGAGCCAATGGCGACTAGTCCTGCCCTTTTCTCTCTCCTCTCGTGCATATCTCGCGAAGTTTTCTTCTTCGTTGTCGAGAAACTCCCAAAGCTTGTGAATCACCTCGGGCCGCACTTGCGTTGGATAGATGGCCCACTTCGCCTCCACATCCCATGGCGCATCGGTCCCATGGTGAATTACGCGCGGTGGCATCTCAAGTGGACCGCCGCCTCGCGCCGGTCTCAAGCCGAGTTCGAATTGAAAAGACGAACGTCGACCATCCGGCGTCTCTTGCGCAACTTGCGTACCAGGACCTTTTCTTGGATCACCCTGCTCGGAAGAAGCCCGCCCTAACGCTTCGACGTTTGTTGGAGTGGGACGCTGGTACGGTGCCGGCGCCTGGCCCGCTTGGGCGAGTTGGTTGGCGCGTTGGAAGATGTCGGGTGCGGGCGTCGTGGCGCTCGCGGGCCGCGCGAAGATCGAGGACATCGGCGTTGCGACGGGCTTCGTCGTCTCGCCGTCGGACGCGGGCGTGCCGTAGAGTACGGCGTTGAGCTTGTCGTAGCCGCGCGTCACGTCGGCGAACGTCTTGGCGTGGTCGGGATCGCGCTTGTCGCGATAGGCGGGCAACGCGACTAAATCGCGCAGGCGCTTTTCCTCGGCGGCGGCCCATTCCTCTTGCTCGAGCGTGGGCGCCACGGGATCGGGATAGGTTTCCTCGAACGCCTTCACGGTGAAGTCGAGATGCGCTTTGTGCTCGGGATGCTTGCGGTCGCGATAGCGCGGATCGGCGACGAAGCCGGCGAGCTGGTCCTTCGTGTAGCGGGCCATGGTCTTTCTCCCGCTTAACGGGGCTTGCGATCGAGAACGCGCGCGAGGGTGGCGAACGCGCCCTCGGGTGTCGCGCCGGCGCTCAACGCCTTGTCCGACGAGCGCTTGTAGACATAGACGCCGAGCACCGAGAGCCCGACCGACCACATGAGCGACAAGGCACCCAAAGCTTCGACGACTTGCGCGGCCTCCTTGGGCGCCGTGACGATCGCCCAGGCGACCGCGGCCATCTGCACCGCCCAGGTCAGCGCCATCACGTAGCCGAAGGTCGGGCGCATGCGCCGCACATAGGGATCCTCGCTTTGCGCTTCGACGCGCGCGGTCGCGTTCACCTCGGC
>JAMNXK010000158.1 GCA_023653245.1 Tagaea sp. | reverse complement strand
CGCAAAGTCGCGCGCCATACAAGGCTCATGATCGCCCCCGCCTCGCAGCGCACGACGACCGAAGCGGCCGCCGACGGCACGCTCGCCACCCTGCTCGAAGCCGGCGCGATCCTCTTGCCCACCGGCTGCGGCGCGTGCGCGGGCTATGGTGCCGGCGTGCTGGCCGAGGGCGAGACGTGCCTTTCATCCACCGCGCGGAACTTCAAGGGCCGCATGGGCCACGCGAAGTCCTTCGTGTATCTGGGCTCGCCCTACTCGGTCGCCGCAGGCGCGGTGGCGGGCGAGATCGTCGATCCGCGCGAGTTCCTGTCATGACCGGCCGCGCTTTCGTCTTCGGCGACAATATCGACACCGATATGCTCGCCCCCGGTCTCTACATGAAATTCGCGATCGGCGAGATCGCCAAGCATTGCCTGGAAGCCATCGATCCCGACTTCGCCAAGACGGTGCGCGCGGGCGACCTCGTGGTGGGCGGCGAGAATTTCGGCATGGGTTCCTCGCGCGAGCAGGCGGTGATGGCCTTGCGCGAATTGGGCGTGCGAATCGTGATCGCCAAATCCTTCGCGGGTCTGTTCTTCCGCAACTGCGTCAATCTGGGCGTGGCGCCCTTGGTGTGCGCGCGCGCAAGCGAGATCGCCAAAGGCGACGAGCTCGACGCCGACGCGGCGGGGGGCTCGATCCGCAATCGCCGGACCGGCGACGTCTATCCATGCGAGCCTTTGCCCGCGCATTTGCTGGCGATGCTCGACGATGGCGGGCTGATGGCGCATCTGGAAAAGAAGCTCAAGAAGGGGAACGCGTGAGTCTCAAGCAACGCCTCGCCGAAAAGCGCATCGTCCTCGCGCCCGGCGTATACGACGGCTTCACCGCTTTGTTCGCCGAGCGCGCCGGGTTCGAGGCCGCGTATCTGTCGGGGGCGTCGATCTGTTACGCGCGCTTCGCGCTGCCGGATATCGGGCTGGTGACCGCGACCGAGGCGGCGCAAGTGCTCGCCGGCATCCGCGAGCGCGCCACACTCCCGTTGATCGTCGATATCGACACCGGCTTTGGCAACGCGCTCAACGTCCAGCGCACGGTCAAGCTGTTCGAGCGCGAGGGGGCGAACGCCCTCCAGCTCGAAGACCAAGTCACGCCCAAACGCTGCGGCCACCTCAAGGACAAGGCCGTGATCCCGGCCGCCGAGATGGTCGGCAAGATCAAGGCGGCGCTGGACGCGCGCGCCTCGGCCGAAACGCTGATCGTCGCGCGCACGGACGCGATCGCCGTCGAAGGCTTCGCGGCGGCGCTCGACCGCGCCGAGCGCTATGTCGAGGCGGGGGCGGATGTGCTGTTCGTCGAAGCCCCGCCCGACAAGGCCGCCTTGGCCGAGGTCGCCGCGCGCTTCGGCGGCCGCGTGCCCGTGCTCGCCAATATGGTCGAAGGCGGCAAGACGCCGCTCTTGTCCGCCGCCGAGCTCGAAGCACTGGGCTTCCGCATCGCGATCTTCCCGGGCGGTACGGCGCGCGCGGTCGGCCATGCGCTCGACGCCTACTATCGCGAGCTCAAGGCTGCGGGCACGACCTCCGGCATGAAGGACCGCATGCTCGATTTCGCCGGAATCAACGCGGTGCTCGGCACCGACGGTTATCTCGCGCGCGGAAAGAAGTACGAAGCATGAGCCTCGACCCCGTCACGCTCGCGGTGCTCAAGGGCCGGCTCGAACAAATCGCCGACGAGATGGACGCGACCTTGTTCCGCTCAGCCTTCAACCCGATCATCGCCGAGGCGCACGACGCCTCGCACGGGCTCTACGACGCCGCGTCGGGCGAGACGATGGTGCAAGGCAAGTCCGGCCTGCCGATTTTCGTCGGCGTGATGGCCTTCGCCGTGAAGGCGGTGATCGACAAGGCCGCGCGCGACGGCGGATTGGCCGACGGCGACGTGTTCTTGTTCAACGATCCCTACGACGGCGGGACGCATCTATCGGACTTCAAGCTCGTGCGCCCCTATTTCCGCGACGGCGCGGTGTTCTGCTGGCTCGCCTCGGTCGGGCATTGGCACGACGTCGGCGGCAACGTGCCGGGCAACTACAATCCCGCCGCGACCGAGAGCTTCCAGGAAGGGATGCACATCCCGCCGGTGAAGCTGATCGCCGCCGGCAAGCTCAGCAACGATATCGTCGACATCCTGAAATGCAATTCGCGCCTGCCGCTGTCGCTCTACGGCGATCTCAGCGGCCAGATCAACGCCCTCGACCTGGGCGTCAGGCGCATGGACGATCTGCTCGACGAATACGGCGCCGCCACCGTGCGCGACGCGCTGGCCGAATTGCGCGCGCGCGCGGCGCTGCTCATGCGCGCGTGTCTCGCCGAGCTGCCCGACGGGACCTATTCGGCCGAGGATTGGCTCGACAACGACGGCATCGTCGACGTGCCGCTCAAGATCGCCCTCGATATCGTCAAGAGGGGCGAGACGCTGACCCTCGATTTCTCGCGCACCGCCGGCCCGTGCGCGGGACCGGTCAATATCGCGCGCTCGACGGCGATCGCCTCGTGCTACGTGGCGCTCAAGCACGTGTTCCGCGACGTACCGGCGAACGCGGGTTGTCTGGAACCGATCGCCTTCGTCATCCCGGAAAGCTCGATCCTGTCCGCGCGCGCGCCCAAGCCCGTGGGCGGCTACACCGAAACGATTCTGCGCGTGATCGACGTGGTGTTCCAGGCGTTGGCGCAAGCCGCCCCCGATCTCGTCAACGGTTGCGCCTACGGCACGATCAACGCGCTGTCGCTCGCCGGCCACCGCCGGGACGGGCGGCGCTGGGTGATGTTCTCCTTCTTCGGCGGCGGGCTGGGCGGCAATCCCGAAGGCGACGGGCTCAATCACGGCAACGCGCCGATCTCCACCGCCACGATTCCGCCGGTCGAGATTCTCGAAGCCGCCTATCCGGTGATTTTCACCCAATGGGCGCTGCGCCCCGATTCGTTCGGCGCGGGCAAGCATCGCGGCGGGCTCGGCGCGATCTACGAGATCGAGCTGCTGGAGGAGAGCGCCGACGTCTTCCTGTTCGGGGAGCGCGGGCGCTTCGCGCCGCAAGGCGTGGCCGGCGGCGCGCCCGCCGCGCGCAACCGCTTCGTGCTGCCCGACGGCAACGAGCCGCCGATGGCCTCCAAGATGGTCGGGCTCAAGATCAAGAAGGGCGAGCGCCTGCGCCTGGAAACGCCCGGCGGCGGCGGCTACGGCGATCCCCGGGACCGGCCGGCGGAATCGGTCGAGCGCGATCTGCGCCTGGGCTACGCGACGAAGGGCGGTGCGGCATGAGCGCTTCCACCGTCGTCGGCGTGGACGTGGGCGGCACGTTCACCGATCTGTTCTTCTTCGACGAAGCCACCGGCGAAGCCAAGACGCGCAAAGTGCCCTCGACCAAGGGCGACCAGTCGCTCGGCTTCGTCGAAGGCATCGCGCTGGGCCAGCCCGATTTCGCCAAGCTCGCCGCCGTCGTGCACGGCACGACGGTGGGGACGAACGCGCTGCTCGAACGCAAAGGGGCGAAGACCGGCATCCTGATGACCGCGGGCTTCCGCGACGTGCTGGAGATGCGCCGGCGCGACCGCCGCCAGACCTGGGGCCTGTGGGGCGAGTTCGTGCCCGCGATCCCGCGCGATCTGCGCGCCGAAGTGCCCGAGCGCACGCTCGCCGACGGCACGATCCGCGAGGCGGTCGATCTCGACGCCGTCAAGCGCGAAGCCGCGCGCTTGCGCGACATGGGCGCGCAAGCGCTGGCCATCGTGTTCGTCAACGCCTACGCCAACGAATCCAACGAGCGCGCGGCGTTGGCGGCGGCGCGAAGCGTGTGGCCCAACGCCTATGTCTCGGCGAGCCACGAGATCCTGCCCGAGATCCGCGAGTTCGAGCGCGCGTCGACCACGGCGCTCAACGCCTATCTCCAGCCCGTGGTGGCGTCGTATCTCTCGCGCCTCGACGGGCGCCTGAAGGGCGCGGGTGCGGCCGCCCAGCTGCTGATCGTGCAGTCCAATGGCGGCGTGATGTCGGTCGACACGGCCGCCCGCCTGCCGGTGCGCACGGCGTTGTCCGGCCCGGCGGCGGGCGTGATCGCCGCCGCGCACATCGCGCAAAGCGCGGGCTTCGCGGACGTGCTCACCGGCGACATGGGCGGCACGTCGTTCGACGTGGCGCTGATCGCCGGCGGCAAGGCGGCACTGGCCGCACAGACGACCGTCGAATTCGGCCTGGTCGTGCGCACGCCGATGATCGAGATAACGACCATCGGCGCGGGCGGCGGCTCGATCGCCTGGGTCGATCGCGGCGGCTTGCTGCAAATCGGGCCCGAGAGCGCCGGCGCCGATCCGGGGCCGGTCTGCTACGCCAAGGGGGCCACGCGGCCCACCGTGACCGACGCCAATGTGGTGCTCGGGCGCATCAATGCCGAGCGGCCGATCGGCGGCAAGATCAAGGCGCTCGACGTCGCCGCCGCCGCGCGCGCGATCGACGCGGCCGTGGGCGCGCCGCTCAAGCTCGATACCTACGCGGCCGCCGAAGCGATCGTGCGCGTGGCCAATAGCCGCATGGCGGGCGCGTTGCGTTTGGTCTCGATCGAGCGCGGGCACGAGCCCAAGCGCTTCGCGCTGATGCCCTTCGGCGGGGCGGGTGCCTTGCACGCCGGCGCCTTGATGAAGGAAACCGGCCTGGGCTCGACCCTCGTGCCGCGCTATCCCGGCGTCACCTCGGCCTTGGGCTGCGTGATCGCCGACATGCGCCACGATTTCACGCGCACGGTGAACAAGCCGCTCGACGTCCTCGACACGGCCGCGCTGGCCGCCGCGATCGCCGACGCCGCGCGCGCCGGGCGCGATCTGATCGCCCGCGCGGGCGTGAAGCTCGACGGCGTTTCCACCTCGGTCGAACTCGACATGAGCTATATCGGCCAGACCCATACCCTGGCCGTCCCGCTCGTGAGCGAATCCCCCGGACGCCCCGGGATTCAAGCCGCGTTCGAGAGCGCCTATATCGCCGCCTTCGGGCGCTTGCTCGACGGCGTGCCGTGCCGCGTGCTGACCCTCAAAGTCGCGGTGATCGGCAAACGGCCGAAGCTCGATCTCGCCTTGCTCGCCCCCAAAGGCGGGACGGCGGCCCCGATCGGCAAGCGCCCAGTGCGCTTCGACGGCAAGTTCCACGACACCGCGATCCACGACCGTCTCGCCTTGCCGGTCGACGCCGTGATCCAAGGCCCCGCCATCCTCGAACAGCCCGACGCGACCACGGTGATCGAACCCGATCTGACCGCGCGCGTCGACCGCTTCGGCAATCTGATCGTGACCCGCAAATGATCGTTCCCGCCACCACCGCCTTGTTGATCTGCGATCTGCAGAACGACTTTCTGCATCCCCGGGGCGCCTATGCGCGCGCGGGCCAGACCGCGCCCGACATCGCCGCCTTGCCCGCCCGCGTGAAGCCGGTCGCCGAGAAGCTCCGCGCCGCCGGCGGCTGGATCGTCTCGACGCATTTCACCCTGGTGCCCGGGCGCCGCGGCGAGCCCTTCGTGTCGCCGCATTTGAAGAAGCTGCGCCCGTTCCTGGCCAAAGGCGATTTCGCGCCCGGCTCGTGGGGCCAGGATCTGGTCGAGGAGCTGCAGCCCGCCGATCTGAAGGTCGAGAAGGTCGCCTATTCGGCCTTCCACATGTCGCGGCTCGAATGGGTCTTGCGCAAAGCCGGAATCGAAACGCTGGCGATCTGCGGGATCGTGACCAACGGGGGCGTGGCGTCCACGTTGCGCGACGCGCATACGCGCGACTTCCACACGATCCTGCTGTCCGACGGCTG
>JAMNXK010000157.1 GCA_023653245.1 Tagaea sp. | reverse complement strand
CTCGTAGGCTTCGATCATCGCCTTGCCGCCGCCCGAATAGCCCGACACGGCGTTGACCGTCAGCGGGAAATCCTTGGGCATGATCCCGGCGTCGATCAAGGGCCGCACCAGCGCGATCGCACCCGTCGGATAGCAGCCGGGATTGCCGACGCGCGTGGCCGACGCGACCGCCGCCTTGTGATCGCGCGAGAGTTCGGGGAAACCGTAGACCCAGCCCGGTGCCACGCGATGCGCGGTCGACGCGTCGACCACGCGCGGCGCCTGGGCACCGAGCTTGTCCATCAGCGCCACCGATTCCTTGGCCGCGTCGTCGGGCAGGCACAGCACGACCAGATCGACCGACGCGTACATCGCCTGACGCGCTTGCGGATCCTTGCGCAAGGCCGGATCGATCGCGCGCAACGCCACGCCGGCCATCGTCTCCAGACGCTGGCGAATGCCGAGGCCGGTCGTGCCGGCTTCGCCGTCGATGAAAATGGTCTTGGTCGCGGTGGCGGTGCCGTCCATGGGGTCTCTCCTCGAGCCGGAATGTAGCTCAAACTTCCAGACGATAGAACTTCGTGTCCACCCTCATTCGGGGAAAATCGGGCGGCAGCGTGACTCCGGGAATCTCGGCGAAGCCGTTGCGTTCGTAGAAACGATGGGCCGCCTTGAAGAATTCGGTGGTGCCCAAGGTCAGGCTCCGTATCCCTTCGCGCCGCGCATGGGCGATCAGCGTTTCGAGAAGGGTTTGCGCGAGGCCCAATTCGCGGCCGCGCCGGTCGGCGCGCACGAACATTTTCCGCACCGCGCCCTCGCGGGCACGGAACTCGACCAGCCCGATCGAGCCCACGATTGCGCCGTCCGCCTCGCGCGCGACCCAGAACTCGCCGGCCTCTTTGCGGAAGAACCCGGCGGGATCGACCAGGTCGGGCTGGCCTTCGAACGTCGCGGGCAGGCCGAATTCGCCTGTTTGAATGGCGAGCACCATCGCCGCGAGTCCGTCGCGGTCCGTGTCGTCGTAGCGCGCGATCTCCATACCTACCCCCTAGTGTTTCTCGACCTCGGCGATCGTCTCTTCGGCGGCGCGCGCGAGCCAGGCCACCAAGATCCGGGTGTCGCGATCGCCGACGAGGTCCGGGCTCCAGCGCGCGATGTGAACCTTGCTCGACGCGACGACGGGAACCGGCGCAAGCGCCGGAACGAGTCGGCCATCGCCGATCGCGTCGGCGACGAGCAAGGATCGACCGATCGCGATGCCGGCACCTTCGACGGCCGCCGTCAGACACAGCCCCACATCGCCCAGGACGAGGTCGCGCGGTTCGGCGCGTTTGACTCCGAGCTTCTTGAGCCAAAACGCCCAGCTCCACTCGCCGGACGGCGCGCTGCCCTTCTGAATCAAGGGAAGATGGAGCAACGCCGCCGGATCCGCGAGCGGCTTTCCGCCCGGCAACACCGATGGCGCGCAGACCGGAATGATGCGCTCGCGAAAAAGCGGGGCTTGGAGCGACGTGGCGCGCGCCTCGGCCAAGCTGGTCCACGAAATCCTGATGTCCAACGACTTGCCGCTGGGCGCGTCGGACTCGACCGGCACGAAGTCGAGTTCGATGTCCGGGTGAAGTGCGCGAAAGGCCCGGAGCCGGCGAACCAGCCACCAGGACGCCAAGGAAGAGCTGGCGCCGAAGCGCAGCGTCCGGCGGCCCGGGCGCGGACGCAAGCCCGCCGCCAGGGCCGCCAGCCCGTCCAACAGAGGTGCGAGCTCGCTTTGCAGTTTGGCGCCCGCGCCGTTGAGTTCGACGCCGGGATTGAGCCGGCGCAGCAGCTTCGTGCCGCAGAATTCTTCGAGCCGGCGCACTTGATGGCTGACCGCACTCTGCGTCAAACCCAGTTCGCCCGCCGCGCGCGTGAACGAGCGGTGGCGGACGACGGCGTCGAACGCGACCAAAGGGCCGAAGGGCGGCAAACGTCGCGACGTCGATCTCGGCATGACGGCGCATGATATAGATTCATGCCTTTTGATGGAACGATCATTCGCCTTCGCGCGCGATCGCACGGCATGACGGACGCATGCCGAACCGATCCTCGCCGCCCCGCGCGCCCGGCGCCGTCGCGACGTTGATCGCCGCCGGCGCGAGCGGCTTCCTGTTCCAATTCGATCTCACCGCGCTTGCGGCGGCGTTGCCGGACATCGCCGCCAGCCTCTCGGCGCCGCCGGAGGATCAAGCTTGGGTCATCCACGTCTATAGCTTGGCGCTGATCTTCGCGCTGCCGCTGGCCGGCCCGTTCGCCGACCGGTACGGACGCCGGCGCGTCTTCATGGGCGGCGCGTTGCTGTTCGCACTGGCCTCGGCCCTCTGCGCGATCGCGACCGCCCTGCCCGCACTTCTGGCGTGGCGCGTCTTGCAAGGGATCGCGGGTGCGGCCCTCACCGTTTCCTCGGCTGCGCTTCTCGCCGCCGCCTATTCCGGCGCGCGCAGGGCCTGGGCGTTCGGGGTTCTGGGAACGGTGGTCGGCGCCTCGATGGTGGCCGGACCGCCGCTGGGTGCCTTCGTCGCCGCGACGTTGGGATGGCCTTGGATCTTCTGGCTCAACCTGCCGATCTGCGCCGCGCTGGCACTTCTGGCCGCGCGCACGGCGACCGATGGCGCGCCGTCGGCGACCGCGCGCGCGCCGCTGGACTGGGCCGGGCCGGCGACGCTGGCGCTGTTCGTGGGATCGCTCGCGTATCTGATGCTCGAGGATCGCGGACCCACGGACGCCGGCGCGCGCGCGACGCCGATCGTGTTGGGGGTATGCGTGGCCGCGGCGGCGCTTTTCGTGCGGGTCGAGCGGCGACACGCCGCCCCGGCTTTCGATTTCGCGCTTTTCGGCTCGAAGCCTTTCGTCGCGATGTGCCTTGTCGCGGTCGCCAGCTCGATCGGCTTTTGGTCCCTTCTCGTCCATTTGCCGCAAATGGCCCGGGGCCCGATGGGGCTCGGCGCGGAAGCGACGGGCATTCTGCTGACCGCGTTGACCGTGCCGATGCTGGCCCTGCCCTCGGCCGGCGCGAGATTGGCGGCACGACTGCCGGCGCGCCGGTTTTTCGCCGGCGGGCTGGCGATCATCGGCGCCGCCGATCTTCTGTTGGCGCTCGCGGCGATGGACCTGGGTGCCGCCTGGGCGATATGGGCCGTCCCCGCAGCACTCTTGCTCGGCGGCGGCGGCTGCGCGCTGATCAATTCGCAGATTTCGGCGGCGGCCGTGTCGGCCGTCCCGCCCGGCCGGGCGGCGACGGCGGCGGCGATCTGCGTGACGATGCGCCAGATCGGCTTCGCGTTCGGGATCGCCTTGATCGGCGTCGCCTTGCGGGGCGATGCGCCGCACGCCTATCCGATCGCATTCGTCGCGGCCGGCGTTTGCACGCTGGCGCTCGCCGCAATCGTGTTCGCGTTGCTGCGCGGCGCTCGGACATAGAGGTGCTGCCCCGAAACGACGAAAGGCGCCCTTTGGGGGCGCCCTTCTGCGCATCCGATCTCGTCCGCGCTTAACGCTTCGAGAACTGGTGGCTGCGGCGCGCCTTGTGGCGGCCGTACTTCTTGCGCTCGACCACGCGGCTGTCGCGGGTGAGGAAGCCGTGGCTCTTCAGGACCGGACGCAGATCCGGCTCGTAATAGGTCATCGCCTTGGACAGGCCGTGGCGCACCGCACCCGCCTGGCCCGACAACCCGCCGCCAGCGACCGTGCACCAAATGTCGTACTGGCCGACGCGGTTGGCGACTTGGAAGGGCTGGGCGATCATCATGCGCAAAGCCGGACGCGCGAAATACACGGTCAGCTCGCGGCCGTTCACGACGATCTTGCCCGTGCCGCCCTTGAGCCACACGCGCGCGACGGCGTTCTTGCGCTTGCCGGTGGCGTAGGAGCGGCCCTGCTTGTCGCGTTGCGGGGCGGCGGTGGCGGACGACGCCGGTGCGACGGCGGCCGACGCGGCGGCCATCGACAGATCGGCGAGCGTGCGGCTGGCGACTTTGGGCTTGGCGGCCTTCTCGGTCGAACGGGGTTCGGCCATGGTCAGGCGCTCCTCTTGTTCTTCGGGTTCATCGCGGCGAAGTCGATCGACTTCGGGTTCTGGGCCGCGTGCGGATGGTCCTTGCCGGCATAGACCTTGAGATGGGTGAGCTGCCGGCGGGCGAGCGGGCTGTCCTTCTTGAGCATGCGCTCGACCGCGCGCACCAGCAGGCGCTCGGGATGCTTGGACGCCAGCGTGCGCTTGGGATCGATTTCCTTCACGCCGCCCGGATGGCCGGTGTGCCAGTGGAACAGCTTCTGGTCCATCTTGCGCCCGGTGAGGCGCACCTTGTCGGCGTTGATCACGACGACGAAATCGCCGAGATCGAGATGGGGCGAGAAGCTGGGCTTGTGCTTGCCCTTGAGGCGCATGGCCAAGAACGAGGCGAGACGGCCCAGCACGACGTTTTCGGCGTCGATCAGGATCCAGCTCTTGCTCTTGTGCGCCTCGGCGACGGTCAGATTCGGCGTCATCGGCGGGGTTCCGGAAAAAGGGCGAGCCCCGAAGAGCGGGGCTCGAAGGGCCGGGAATATGCTGTCCGAAGGCCCTTGCGTCAACGCGTAAGAAGCCAGCGATTCCAACAGGTTTGCAGCTACGCTACTATTTTACCGCGCTCGAACACCCTGATTCGATGGAGGGATCGAGTAGGTACCGGTCACGTGCGCGACCGGTTCCTTCTCGCCCTTGGAGAAAATCGTCACCTCCATCACCGCCAGGCGCTTGCCGAGCTTGAGCATCCGCCCGTCGGCGACCAGGTCTTTGGGCGCGGGCTTGCGCAGGAAATTGATGTTGAGATTGGTCGTGACGGCGAGCTCGACCCGCCCGATCAGCGACATCACCACGACGTACATCGTGAAATCGGCGAGCGCCATCATCGTCGGCCCGGAAATCGTGCCGCCCGGCCGCACGAAATCGGATTTGTAGGGCATGCGCGCGCGCACATGGCCCGGCTTGAGCGTCTCCAGCTTGAGCCCCATCGCGGCCGCGACGGGCAGCGAGTCCGCGACGATTTCGAAAATCTCGGTCTTGGTGATTTTGCTCATGCGATGCGGCTTGCCTTGGGGGACGGTCGCGACCAAAGTGACGCAAATTCCGCCGGAGGAGAAGATGCCCGATTCCGCCCTCGACGCTTCGGTCTTGCGCCGCGCCGACCGCGACGGCGTGGCGACGCTCACCCTCGACCGGCCGCACGCGCGCAACGCGCTGTCGGTCGGGCTGATGACGGCACTGGAAGCCGAGTTCGCCCGCCTCGCGGCGGACAAGGCGGTCAAGGCGGTGGTGATCGCGGGTGCGGGCCCCGCTTTTTGCGCGGGCCACGATCTCAAGGAAATCCGCGCCAACCCGGGCCGCGCGTTCTACGAGGCCTTGTTCGAGCAGTGCTCGCGCCTGATGACCGCGATCGTGCGCTGCCCGAAACCCGTAATCGCGCGCGTGCACGGCATCGCGACGGCCGCGGGCTGTCAGCTCGTCGCCTCGTGCGATCTGGCGGTGGCCGCGTCCGATGCGCGCTTCGCCACGCCGGGGGTGAATATCGGTCTGTTCTGCTCGACGCCGATGGTCGCGTTGACGCGCGCCGTCGGCCGCAAGGCGGCGATGGAGATGCTGCTGACCGGCGATCTGATCCCGGCCGAGCGCGCGCTCGCCATCGGGCTGATCAACCGCATCGTGCCGCCGGCCGAACTCGAAACCGCGACGCATAGGCTGGCGGCCCAGATCGCGTCGAAATCGCCCCTCACCCTCAAGATCGGCAAGGAAGCGTTCTATCGCCAGACGGAGATGGGGCTCGACGACGCCTATGCCTATGCCAGCCGCGCGATGACCGAGAACAT
>JAMNXK010000156.1 GCA_023653245.1 Tagaea sp. | reverse complement strand
TTCCTCAGCGATACGGCGCGTCGGCGGCGAGGTTGGCCGCGATCTCGGCCTCCCAGCGGTCGCCATTGGCCAGCAGCTTGTCCTTGTTGTACATGAGCTCTTCGCGCGTCTCGGTCGCGAACTCGAAATTCGGCCCCTCGACGATCGCGTCCACCGGGCACGCCTCCTGGCAGAAGCCGCAATAGATGCACTTGGTCATGTCGATGTCGTAGCGCGTGGTGCGCCGGCTGCCGTCGGCGCGCGGCTCGGCTTCGATGGTGATCGCTTGCGCGGGGCACACGGCTTCGCACAGCTTGCAGGCGATGCAGCGCTCTTCGCCGTTGGCGTAGCGGCGCAAGACGTGCTCGCCGCGGAAGCGCGGGCTGATCGGGCCCTTCTCGTAGGGATAGTTCATCGTCACCGACGGCTTGAAGAAGTACTTCAAGGTCAGCGCCATGCCCGAGACCAGCTCGGTCAGGAGCATCGATTTGGCCGCGCGGTCGAGGCTGGTGGTCATGATCCGATTCCCTTCCCAATCACCGCGGAACCCAGCCGGTGGCCATCAGCACGCCGGCGACGAGCACCACCCAGAACAGCGAGAACGGCAGGAACACCTTCCAGCCGAGGCGCATGAGCTGGTCGTAGCGGTAGCGCGGCATCGTCGCGCGCACCCACAAGAACACGAACAGGCAGAGCGCGATCTTGGCGAAGAACCAGATCGGCCCCGGAATCCAGTTGAACGGCGCGATATCGAAGGGCGGCAGCCAGCCGCCCAGGAACAGGATCGAGACCATCGCGCTCATCAGGATCATCGCGGCGTATTCGCCCAGGAAGAACAGGGCGAAGCTCATCGACGAATACTCGACGAAATAGCCGGCGACGATCTCCGACTCGCCCTCGGGCAGATCGAAGGGCGAGCGGTTGGTCTCGGCCAAAGCCGAGACGAAGAAGATCACGAACATCGGGAACAGCGGCAGCACGAACCACACGTTCTTCTGCGCCATGACGATGTCGGTGAGGTTGAGCGAGCCCACGCACAGCAGCACGGTGATGATCACGAAGCCGATCGAGACTTCGTAGGACACCATCTGCGCGGCCGAGCGCATCGCGCCCAGGAAGGCGTATTTCGAGTTCGACGCCCAGCCCGCCATGATGATGCCGTAGACGCCGAGCGAGGAGATCGCGAACAGATAGAGGATGCCGACATTGATGTCGGACAGCACGATGCCGTAGTCGAACGGGATCACCGCCCAGGCGACGAGGCTGAGCAGGAAGGTCAGCATCGGCGCCATCATGAACACGAAGCGATTGGCGCCGGTGGGAACGATGGTTTCCTTGACCAGCAGCTTGAGGCCGTCGGCGAAAGGCTGCAGCAGACCGAAGGGGCCCACCACGTTGGGGCCTTTGCGCAGCTGGATGGCGCCGATCACCTTGCGCTCGGCCAAGGTCAGCATCGCCACGGCGACCAGCAGCGGCACCACGATCGCCAGGATCTTGGCGACGATGATCGCACCGGGGACGATCACGCCCCAGAGGAGGGATGTCTCAGCCATGCGTACCCGTCTTGGGCGCGTGGCCCTGTGCGTAGACCCGCGTGCACTCGGCCATCGTGGCCGAAGCGCGGCTGATCGGATCGGTCATGTAGTAGTTCGAGATCGGCGAGACGAACGCGGCCGGATCGACCGTCCCGGCCGCGCCCAGCGTGCCCAGCCCCGGCGCCGGATGGGGCGCGTCGGGTTCGGCGAACACCGGCGAAGCCTGCGCCATGCGCGCGCGCAGCTGGCCGAGATTGTCGTAGGGCAGTTTCTTGCCGCAGGCCTCGGAGAGCGCGCGCAGGATCTTCCAATCCTCCTTCGCCTCGCCCGGCGGGAACACCGCCAGCCGCGCGTGCTGCGCGCGGCCTTCGAGATTCACATAGGTCGCGTTCTTCTCGGTGTAGGCCGCACCGGGCAGGATCGCGTCCGCGCGGTGCGCGCCCTTGTCGCCGTGATGACCCTGATAGACCACGAAAGCGCGGCCGAGCTTGGCGGTATCGATCTCGTCCGCCCCCAGCAGGAAAACCGTGTCGATCCCGCCGTTCGCGGCACCGTCGAGAATGCCCGCGACGTCGCGCCCGCCCGGCCCCGGCACGAAGCCGAGTTCGAGGGCACCCACGCGGCCCGCCGCCGTGTTGAGCACGTTGAAGCCGTTCCAGCCATCCTTGACCATGCCGGTCTTGGCGGCGATGTCGCCGGCCAGTGCGAGCACGGCCGCCCCGTCGGCGCGGGCGAGCGCGCCCATGCCCAAAATCAGCATCGGCTTCTTGGCGGCTTTGAGCGTCTCGAAAAACGCGAGCTTGCCGGCGGCGAGATCGGCGAGCGTGCTCGGGCCCGCGCCGAGATATTCGTGTTTGTAGCGCAGATCGAGCTGCGGCCCGATCGCGGCGATCTTCACCCCGCCGGCGCGGAAGCGCTTGCGGATGCGCGCGTTGAGCACCGCACTTTCCCAGCGCGGATTGGTGCCGACGAGCAAGATCGCGTCGGCATCTTCGATGCCGGCGACGGTCGAGTTGAACAGCCACGAGGCGCGGTTCGCCGGATCGATCTTGGCGCCATCCTGGCGGCAATCGATGTTCGGCGTACCGAGGGCCGCCATCAGATCCTTGAGCGCCGCCGTCGCTTCGGCGTCCACCAGATCGCCGGCGATCGCGGCCAGGCGCGCGGGCGGCGTCATGGACAGGCGCCGGGCGACGGCCGCCAGCGCTTCGTCCCACGACACGGGCACGAGCTTGCCGTCCTTGCGCAGATAAGGCCGGTCGAGGCGCTGGCGCTTCAAGCCATCGACCGCGTGGCGCGACTTGTCGCCGATCCATTCCTCGTTGATGTCGTCGGCCAGACGCGGCAGCACGCGCAAGGCCTCCCCGCCGCGCGCATCGACGCGGATATTGGCGCCGAGCGCGTCGAACACGTCGATCGATTCGGTCTTGCGCAGCTCCCACGGGCGCGCGGTGAAGGCGTAAGGCTTGGAAGTGAGCGCACCCACCGGGCACAGATCGACGATGTTGCCCGAGAGCTCGCTGGTCAGCGCCTTCTCGACATAGGTGTCGACTTCCATGTGCTCGCCACGGAACACCGCGCCCAGTTCCTCGTTGCCCGCCACTTCGGTCGAGAAGCGGATGCAGCGCGTGCAGTGGATGCAGCGCGTCATGATCGTCTTGACGAGCGGGCCGATATCCTTGTCGGGCACCGCGCGCTTGTTTTCCTTGTAGCGCGAATGGTCCATGCCATAGGCCATGGCCTGGTCCTGCAGATCGCACTCGCCGCCCTGATCGCAGATCGGGCAGTCGAGCGGATGGTTGATGAGCAGGAACTCCATTACGCCGTTGCGCGCCTTCTTGACCAGTGCGGTATCGGTCTTGATCACCTGGCCCTCGGCCACCGGCATGGCGCACGACGCCACCGGCTTGGGGCTCTTCTCCATCTCGACCAGGCACATGCGGCAATTGCCCGCGACCGACAGGCGCTCGTGATAGCAAAAGCGCGGCACTTCCTTGCCGGCGATCTCGCACGCCTGGAGCACGGTGATGCCCGCGGGCACTTCGATCGTTTCGCCGTCGATGGTGACTTTCGGCATCGTTCGGTTCCCGTCTACTCTGCGGCGTGCCGCGACGCGGCGGCGGCTTTGTATTCGCGGATGCGCTTTTCCATCTCCGGACGGAAATGGCGGATGAGGCCTTGCACGGGCCACGCGGCCGCGTCGCCCAGCGCGCAGATCGTGTGGCCTTCGATCTGGCGCGTGACCTCTTCGAGCGTGTCGATCTCCGACAATTCCGCCTGCCCCTTGACCATGCGCTGCATGACGCGGAACAGCCAGCCCGTGCCCTCGCGGCACGGCGTGCACTGGCCGCAGCTCTCGTGCATGTAGAAGCGCGACAGGCGCGAGATCGCCTTCACGATGTCGGTGGACTTGTCCATCACGATCACGGCGGCCGTGCCCAGGCCCGAACGCACTTCGCGCAGCGCGTCGAAATCCATCAGCACGGTGTCGCAGATCGATTTGGGGATGACGGGAACGGAGGCGCCGCCCGGAATGACCGCGAGCAGATTGTCCCAGCCGCCGCGCACGCCGCCGCAATGCTTTTCGATGAGCTCCTTCAGCGGAATGCTCATCGCCTCCTCGACCGTGCAGGGCTTGTTCACGTGGCCGGAGATGCAGAACAGCTTGGTGCCCGAATTCTTGGGCCGTCCGATGCCCGCGAACCACGCCGCCCCGCGCCGGATGATCGTCGGCGCCACGGCGATGGATTCGACGTTGTTGACCGTGGTCGGGCAGCCATAAAGGCCCACGCCCGCCGGGAACGGCGGCTTGAGGCGCGGCTGTCCCTTCTTGCCCTCGAGGCTTTCGATGAGCGCGGTTTCCTCGCCGCAGATGTAAGCGCCGGCACCGCGATGGACGAAGACGTCGAACTTCCAGCCCGAGCCGCAGGCGTTGTCGCCGAGCAGGCCCGCATCGTAAGCCTGCTGGACCGCGAGCTCGAGGTTGGAGGATTCGTTGTAGAACTCGCCGCGCACATAGATATAGGCCGCGTGCGCGCCCATCGCGAAGCCCGCGATCAGGCAGCCTTCGACCAGCTTGTGCGGATCGTGGCGGAGAATCTCGCGATCCTTGCACGTGCCCGGCTCGGACTCGTCGGCGTTGACGACCAGATAATGCGGCCGCGCGTCGGGCTTTTTGGGCATGAACGACCATTTCATGCCGGTGGGGAACCCCGCCCCGCCGCGCCCGCGCAAGCCCGAATCCTGGATCTCCTTGATGATCCAGTCGCGGCCTTTGGCCAGGATCTCCTTGGTGCCGTCCCAATCGCCGCGCGATCGCGCGCCCGCCAGGCCCCAATCGCCGTCGGCGTACAGATTGGTGAAAATGCGGTCCTTGTCCTGAAGCATTAGTCTTCTCCGCCGCCGGCCGGGGCCAGCGAGGTGCGCCCGCCCTCGGGCATGGCGCCCTGACGGCCCTTCATCGAACCCTTCGGCGGCACGCGGCCGGCGCGCAGTTCGTCGATGAGCTTTTCCGTCAGCGGCCCGTCGAGATCCTCGTAGAAATCGTCGTTCATCTGGATCACCGGCGCGTTGACGCACGCCCCCAGGCATTCGACCTCGCGCACGGTGAACTGGCCGTCGGCCGAATGCAGGAACGACGCGTCCTGCTTGCCCTTGATCCCGAGCTTGCGCTCGCAGGCGGCCATCACCTCGTCCGAGCCGCGCAGCCAGCACGGCGTGGTCGTGCAGACCTGGAAGAACCAGCGCCCGACCGGCGCCAAGTTGAACATCGAGTAGAACGTCGCGACCTCGTAGACGCGGATCGGCGCCATATCGAGCAGGCCCGCGACGTAGTCCATCGCCGCGCGCGGCAGCCAATTCTGGTGCTGGCGCTGGGCGAGATCGAGCAGCGGCAGCACCGCGCTGGCCTGCCGTCCGGCGGGATACTTGGCGATGATGCGCCGCGCGCGCTCGAGATTCTCGGGCGCGAAGACGAAGCTCGCCGGCTGTTCGACGTTGGACTTGCCGCCGCTCATCGGTCGATCTCCCCGAACACGATATCGAGCGAGCCGATGATCGCCACGACGTCCGCCAGCATGTGGCCCTTGGCCAGAAAATCCATCGCCTGCAGGAACGCGAAACCCGGCGCGCGGATCTTGCAGCGATAGGGCTTGTTGGTGCCGTCCGACACGAGATAGACCGCGAACTCGCCCTTGGGCGCTTCGACGGCGGTGTAGGTCTCGCCCGCGGGCACGTGATAGCCCTCGGTATAGAGCTTGAAGTGGTGGATGAGCGCCTCCATCGAGCGCTTCATCTCCCCGCGCGCGGGCGGCGTCACCTTGCGGTCGGGTCCCTTCACGGGGCCCGACGGCATCTTCTCCAGGCACTGCTTCATGATGCG
>JAMNXK010000155.1 GCA_023653245.1 Tagaea sp. | reverse complement strand
CGCACGGCATCTCCGAAGCCGTGGCTTTGGCCGACCGCGTGATCGTCATGACGCCCCGGCCGGGCAAGATCGATCGGATCATCCATGTCGATCTGCCCCGCCCGCGCGACCGGACGGTCGTGAGTTCGGCAAAGTTCGTCGCCTATTGCGAGGAAATCACCGAATGCTTCATGCGCCGCGGCGTCATCCAGTATTGAGGAATCGATGGAACGCCCCTTCAAAGGCCTGATCGCCGCCCCGTTCCTGCCCATGAAACCCGATCAATCGGTCGATTGGGCGACGCTGGAGCGCTACATCGACTGGATCGCGGGTCAGAAGCCGGACGCGATCGCGATGAACATGGACGCCTCGGAGGTCGTGTCGCTGACCGACGAGGAGCAGTACGAAGTGGCGCGGCTCTGCGCGCGCACGATCGGCGGCCGCGCGCGTTTCCTGTCGGGTTGCGGCGCGGGCTCGACGGCCGCCGCCGCCGCCAAGGCCGAAAAACTCGCCGCCTGCGGCGCCGAAGGCTTGGCGGTGTTCCCGGCGTTTCCGACATTCTCGGGCGCGCCCGTGCCCACCGAGATGATCGTGCGCTATCACCGCGCCATCGCCGAGGCGGCGGGGCTGCCGATCGTCTGCTTCCAGTTCCCCAAGGGGTGGGGCCCCGACTACACGCCCGACATCTTGCGCGCCATGGCCGAGATTCCCGGGCTTGTCGCGATGAAGGAATCCTCGTTCGACGCGACCCAGACTCTCCAGGCCGTCGAGGCGGTCAAGGCGCTGGACCGCCCGATCGGCGTTCTGACCGGCAGCGACACGTTCATCTTCGAAGCGCAGCTGATGGGCTGCGACGGCGCGTTGATCGGCTTCGCGGGCACCGCGACGGCCGAGCTGGGCGCCATGATCCGCGCCTGCCGGACGGGCGATCTGGCGGCGGCCAAAGCGATCTGGGACAAGCTCGGGCCGATCGCGCGTTATTGCTGGCGACCGCCGATCCGCGACTTCCGCCCGCGCATGAAAGAGGTCCTGCGCCTGCAAGGCTTGATCCCGCACGCGACCTGCCGCGAGCCGCAGCTCGGCGTGTCCGATGCCGAACGCACCGAACTCGAAGCGCTTTGCCGGCGCCAAGGATTGCTGGCATGAGCCTGCGCGGCAAAGGGGCGGTGGCGATCTGGCACGACATCGCGCCCGAAGGCTTGGCGGAGTTCCACGCCTGGCATGGCAACGAGCACATGCCCGAGCGCGTCGGCATTCCCGGGTTCCTGCGCGGCCGGCGCTACGAAGCCATCGACGCCGAACTCGGCTTCTTCAATCTCTACGAGACCGTCGATGCCGGCGTGCTGACGGGCGACGCCTATCGCGCGCGGCTGAACGCGCCCACGCCCTGGACGGTCGCGACGGTCAAGCATTTCCGCAACGTGGCGCGTTCGCTCTGCGCCGTCGCCTGGACGCACGCCAAAGCCGACGGCGGATCGATCGCCACGTTCGTTCCCAAGGGCGACGTCGCGCCGGAGCTGCTGTCGCGCTTGGCCCAAGCGCCCGGCATCGCCGGCGTGCATGCGCTGGTCGCCGACGAAGCGGCGAGCGGGGAGATCAACGCCGAGGCGCGCGCGCGCGGCGTGGCGAACGAAGTGCCCCGCCGCACGATCCTGGTCGAAGGCTGGGCCGACGCCAGCGCGTTCGCGGCGACGGTGCGCGCCGCCCTTCCGGGTGCGGGCATCTATCGCTTGCAGATCTCGCTCGACGCGCCGCGCTAACCCTTGAGCCGCGCGGCGAGCGCCGCATCCAGGCCCACGCTCTCGCGCCCCGAGGGCGCCGAGTAGCTGCCGATGCGCGCCTTGGCCGGCGCCATGCGCACCAAAGCTTCGAGCATCGGCACACCGGTGGTGATTCCGTCGAACAGCGGGACTTGCACGCGCGGCTGAAGTTTCTTGGGCACGCCCGCCATCACCGCACCGGTCAATACGATCGCCTCGGCGCCGTCCTTGGCGATCAGATCCTCGCAAGTCGCCACCAGAAGATTCTCGACCTCGGTCTGGTCGCCGGCGGCGTAGGGCGCCGTGTTGTCGATGGCGCGCCAGCCCGCGACCTTCCCGCCCAGCCCGGTCGCGTCGATCACGTCGCGATAGAGCCCGAGCGTGCGCGATCCGAACACGATCAGTCCGACGCGCCCGCCGGTCAGGCAGGCGACGTGCAGCGCCGCCTCGGTCATGCCGAGCACGGGAATGTCGAGCATTTCGCGCAAGGCTTTCGTGCCCGTGTCGTAGGACACCGCGATCAGCACGCCGTCCTTGCCCGGCGCGTGCGTCGCGGCCAAAGCCACGGCCGAGTGCTCGGCGATCGCGTTCTCGGTCCGCGAGGCGATGACGCGCGGGCCGAAGGTCCCGGTCACCGCTTCGATCTCCGTGCCGGGTGCCGCGCACGCCTCGGCCGCCGCACGGACTTTCGAGGTGACGAACTCGGAGGTGTTGGCGTTGATCAGCAGCAGGCGCATGGCGGACCCTTCGTTCGAGCGTGACGACGGCTCGAAACTGCCCCGCGACGCCAACGGGATCAAGCGCTTCGGCCGCGCGCCGCACGATATGCGGTGCGCCGACCGCCATCGATGACGGGCCGTTACAAAGCCCCCTTGGCGACAGGGGGGAAACTCGTATAGACAACCCGTCCATCGCGTGGCGGGGGCCGTGCGGCGAAGGGGGCTAGCTTGAACAGGAATTCGCGCTTTCTCGATCCGCCCGGCATGCGCATCGTCATGTCCGACGGCTCGCGCCGAGGCCCGGCCCATGCCCATGCTTGGCCGACCGCCAAAATCCTCATCGATGGGCCGGAAAACCGTTGGCGGATCGGATCGGGCGAGGTGACGCTCGCCCCCGGCCAAGCGACGCTGATGAACGCTTTCGAGATGCACGAAGGGCTCGACCGCGAACCGTGCGCCGACCGGCGCTTGCTCGTCGTGCTGATGTCGCCCGAAGCGATCGAAGCCTTAACACCGCCCGGCGCGCCGGCACCGGCGCCCGAACGCCCCTTCGTTTCGGGCAAGGTCGATCTGCCGGCGCCGTGCCGTCTGGCCGCCGCCTCGCTCGCCTCGATGCTTGCCGACCGCCGCCCGAAAGAGACGCCCGCGCCCGAGCTCGGCCAAGCGCTCGCGTCGGCGCTGATTTCGTGTTTCGCCGTGCCGGCCGGCTCTCTCAAGAGCCCGCCGCTGGATTTCCGCCTGCGCCATCCGATCGAACGCGCGCGCGCGGCGCCCGAGTTCCTCTCGGTCGATGACATGGTGGCGATCTCCGGCCTGTCGCGCTCGCGGTTTTTCGAGCTGTTCACCGCCGGGATGGGATTGCCGCCGCAGGCCTTCCTCGACGCGCTGCTGTTGCATCGCGCGCTCGACGAACTCCCCCGCGGCCGCAAGCCCGTGGCCGAGCTCGGCCGCGAACTCGGCTTCGCCGTGCCCGACACGTTCACGCGTTTCGTCAGCCGCGAGGTCGGGTTGACGCCGCGCGCTTTCCGCAAAGTCGCATCCGGCACGTCGGCCTAAAGAATCGCCTCGATCGCCGCGCGAAGGGGCAAACCCGCCTGCGCGCCCGGCGTTTCGCACGCCAGCGATCCGGCGGCGCAAGCGAAGGCCAGCGCCGCTTCGGGCGCGCCGCCCCGGTCCAGCGCGGCGGCGAACGCGCCGCAGAACGCGTCGCCCGCACCGGTCGTATCGACCACGCGCACGTTCGGCGCCGGCGCGCGCACGATACGTCCGCCATCCGTCAACCGCGCGCCTTGCGCGCCCAAGGTCACCACGACGCGCGTGGCGCCGTCGCGCCTGTCGGGCACATCGGCGATTTCGTGCTCGTTGGCGATCAGATAATCGGCGAGTGCGAGCATCGCCGCCGGAAATCCCGCCGACGGCGCGGCGTTGACGACCGTGCGCCAGCCTTGCGCGCGCGCAAGGCGCAAGGCCGCCAGAATCTCGGTCTCGGTCGTCTCGCGCTGGACCAGCAAGATGCCCGGGCGCCTGGGCGGGAATTCGATCCCGCCCGCCCGCGCATGCGCGTTCGCACCGGACGCGACCACGATCTGGTTGCGCCCCGCATCGTCGACCGCGACGAACGCCGCCCCGGTCGGCGCCGCCACCCGACGCACGCCGGACAGGTCCACCCCGGCGGCGTCGAGCCCCGCCAGCGCCAGCGCTGCGAACGCGTCCTCGCCGACCGCACCCGCCAGCGCCACTTCGGCGCCCGCGCGCCGTGCCGCAAGCGCCTGATTCGCCCCCTTGCCGCCCGGCAGGACCGAATAGTCGCCGCCCGCGACGGTTTCGCCCTCGCCGGGCAGGCGCGCCACCCGCGTGACGAAATCGACGTTTATCGAGCCGAACACCACGATCATGGCGCCAGCTTGCCGGACCGGCGCGCGCGCGGCAATGCGCTTGTTCCGATGGGCATGACGACGCTACGCTGTCGCCATGTCCAACGGCGAATTCCACCGGCGCGACCGCGCCTGGCATCCCAGGCCCCTGACGGCCGCCTACAAATCGACCGCCTTGCGCGCGCCGCGCCGCGCGCTTTTGTCGGTGCCCGACTCGCCGGCCGATTTGCACGGGCCGGTTTTCGGGCATGGCGACATCGACCCGCTCGACCACGATCTCACCCGCAATTCCGGCGCGGGCGGCGAAGCGATCGGCGAACGCATCGTCGTGCACGGGCGCGTGATCGACCAGAACGGGCGCGGCGTGCCGCATTCGCTGATCGAGATTTGGCAGGCCAACGCGGGCGGTCGCTATCGCCATGCGCGCGACGGCTACACCGCGCCGCTCGATCCCAATTTCGGCGGCGCCGGGCGCGTGCTGACCGACGCCGAGGGGCGCTACGCCTTCCGCACGATCAAGCCCGGCCCCTACCCCTTCCGCAACAACGGATCGGATTGGCGGCCCGCGCATATCCATCTGTCGCTGTTCGGCAACGCCTTCGCCCAGCGCCTGATCACGCAGTTCTATTTCGAAGGCGATCCGCTGATCGCGAAATGCGCGATCGTCAACACGATCGCGAACCCGGCGGCGATCGACACCCTGATCGCCAAGCTCGATCTCGAGAACCAGGGCCCGTTCGATCACCTGACCTATCGCTTCGATCTCGTCCTGCGCGGCGCCCGCGCGACGTTCTTCGAGGGACGCTGAACATGCCCGTCGAGCCGCTCAAGGAAACGCCCTCGCAGACCGCCGGTCCTTACGTGCATATCGGCGCCTATCCTTCCGCCGCCGGATTGCCCGCGCGCACCCAAGGCAAGCCCAACGTGGTTTTCGGTCCGTCGGCGAAGGGAACTCGCGTGCGCGTCGAAGGGAGCGTGCGCGACGGCGCGGGCACGCCGGTCACCGACGCGATGCTGGAACTCTGGCAAGCGGACGCGGACGGAAAATTCCCCGGCGGTTTCGGCCGCTCGATCACGGATTTCGCGACCGGCGAATTCTGGTTCGACACGGTGAAGCCCGGGGCCGCCGCTCCGAACGAAGCGCCGTTCGTCACGCTGCTGATTTTCGCGCGCGGCATCAACATCCATCTGCGCACGCGGATGTTCTTCGACGACGAAGCGCCGGCCAACGCGGCCGACCCCACGCTGAAGGCCGTCGGCGACCCGCGCCTGCAGGCCACGCTGCTCGGCCGGAAATCCATGCGCGACGGGCTGGCGGTCTATCGCTTCGACATCGTCCTGCAGGGCGAGAACGAGACCGTGTTCTTCGATTAAACGGGCTCGACGCGCACGGCGCAGTGCTTGAACTCGGGGATTTTCGCGACTGGATCGAGGGCCGGATTGGTGAGCATGTTCGCCGCCGCCTCGGCATAGGCGAAGGGCACGAACACCGCGCCCGCCGGCACCGCGTCGTCCGCGCGCGCGGCCAGTTCGATCCGCCCGCGCCGCGTGGTCAGGCGCACTTTGGCGCCTGG
>JAMNXK010000154.1 GCA_023653245.1 Tagaea sp. | reverse complement strand
TACCAGCCGTCGACCAGCACGAAGAAGATGAGCTTGAAGGGCAAGGCCACGACGGCGGGCGGCATCATCATCATGCCCATCGACATCAAGACCGCGGCCACGACCATGTCGATGATCACGAAGGGGATGAACAGCAGGAACCCGATCTCGAAGGCGCGGCGCAATTCGGAGATCATGAAGGCGGGCACCAGCACGCGATAGGGAATGGCCTCGGGTGTGGCGGGCGGCTCGATGCGCGCGATGTCGATGAACAGCGCGATATCGGTCTCGCGCGTGTGGACCACCATGAAATCGTGGAACGGCTTGGCCGCGCGTTCGAGCGCCTGCTGCTCGGTGATCTGGCCTTCGACCAGCGGCGAAATGCCCTCGCGCCAGGCGCGCTCGCCCGTCGGCGTCATGATGAAGAAGGTCAGGAACAGCGCGAGGCTGGTCAGCACCACGTTGGGCGGCGCCTGCTGCGTGCCCAAGGCCGTGCGCAGCAAGGACAGCACGACGATGATCCGGATGAAGCACGTGACCATCATCAGGATCGACGGGGCCAGCGTCAGCACCGTCATCAGCAAGATCAGCTGGACGATGCGCCCCGTGGTCGTGGCGCCGTCGCCCAGATCGAGCGTGAAGGATTGCGCGAGCGCCTCGCCCGGCAAAACCAACAGCGCGAGCGCGAGGAGGACGCGGCTCATCGCGGCGGCTCCGCCGGTGCCGGCGCGGGTACGGGTACGGGCGCGGGCACGGTTTCGATCTTCGCCGCCCCGGCGGGGCCGAGCACGATCAGATGCTCGACGTCGTCCCGGCGCAGCAGCACCGCGCGCGTCTTCGGATCGAGCGCCAGGTTTTCGACGACCGCCAGACGCCGCTTCTTGCCCGCCGCCACGCCCGAAGCGCCCGGCAGGAATTTGCGCGCGAGCCACGCGATCGTCGCCACCAGCGCCAATACGAAGGCCAGCGCCGCGCCGAATTGGGCGATCTGTTGCGGATCGGGGGTCATGGCGGCGCGATGCGCCCGGCCATGCGCAAAGCGCCGGCGAGCCGGTCGAGGGCGTGGGAAACCCCGTCGAGCGCGCCCGCGCAAGCCACGCCCTCGGCCTTGGGCAATTCGGTCGCCGACAGGCACAGATCGCGCACGCGCCCGTCGAGCCCGGCGAGGTCGACGTCCTGCCCGCGATGCACGCGCGCGCGCGCCTCGTCGATCTCGCGCGTCATTTCGACGATCCCGCCAAGCACTTCGACCGCGCGCATAGGTCAGCGCTCCTTTTCAAGCGGCCGGGGCGCTTGCGGTTTGAGTTTGTCCTGCTTGCGATAGATGTAGGAAAGGATCTCGGCCACGGCCTGGAACGCCTCGATGGGAATGGGGCTGTCGACATCGACCGTGTCGAGCAGTCGAACGAGATCGCGGTCGGAGCGCACTTCGACGCCGCTGGCGCGCGCGATCTCGACGATCTTGTCGGCGAGCAGGCCTTCGCCCTTGGCGGTGACGATCGGCGCTTGGTCGTCGCCGCGCGCGTATTTGAGCGCGACGGCACGCGCCACGTCCGGATCGAATTGCTTGCGGGGCGGGCGACGGGCCAAAGCGAAGACGATCCTAACTCGAATAACGGTCCGGTCATGATGGCCGCAAATCCCCTAAAAGTTTCTTAAAAGGCACTTTATCCAGGATTTCCCGTCGTTTAAGGGCTGCGAATCGGCTCACGCAGCGACTCGGAGACACACACCAAGATATTGATTCGGGGATGGATTCGAAAGGGCTTCAAATTCTCTAAAATTTGGGATAATTTACGTTCCGTTAACCCTCGGCGGACCATACTGTCCGCCAACGCCCCACAAAGGGCGATCTCGCGTCACGGAACCTGGCCGGTCATGGATTTCTCGCGTTTAACGCTGTTCGGGATGATTTCCCGCCGTATGGACTGGCTCAGCCAGCGCCAGACGGTGCTGTCGCAGAACATCGCCAACGCCGACACGCCCGACTTCAAGCCGCGCGATTTGCGCGCGCTGGATTTCCGCGCCGAGCTACGCGGCCAGACCCAGCGCCTGGCGCCGATGGTGACGGCGGGGGCGCACCAGCAAAGCCGCATCATCCCGCCGCCGCACCGCGTGGATCAGCCGCGCACGTCGGAAACCACGCTGTCGGGAAACTCCGTGCAGCTCGACAGCGAGCTGATGAAGGTCGCCGACACGACGATGGACTACCAGCTGACCACCAATATCTACCGCCGCCAAGTCGCGATGTTGCGCGCGGCGATCGGCCGACCGGGCCAGTAGACGAGCGTCGATAGGAAAACCGCCATGGACCTCCAGAAAGCGATCCGCATCTCCGCCTCGGGCATGAACGCGCAAACCACGCGCATGCGCGTGATCTCGGAGAACATCGCCAACGCCGACGCGCTGGGCGAAACGCCGGGCGCCGATCCGTTCCGGCGCAAGACGGTCAGCTTCCGCAACGTGCTCGACCGCCAGCTCGGCGCGGAAACCGTGCGCCCGTCGCGCATCGGCACCGACAAATCCGCTTTCCCGCGCCGCCACGATCCCAGCCATCCGGCGGCCGACGCCGAAGGCTACGTGCTGGCGCCCAACGTCAACACGCTGATCGAGGCGATGGACATGCGCCAAGCCCAGCGCAGCTACGAGGCCAACATCAACGTGATCGACGCCTCCAAGCAAATGATCATGCGCACGATCGACATCCTGCGCAACTGAGTAGGAGTCCGCGAACATGGCGATCAATCCTTCGGCCGCCGCCGCCGCCTATGCCGGCACCCAAGCCATCGGCCGCGCGCCGGGTATCGACGCGCGCGGCTCGGGCGACGTGGGCTCGTTCGGCGAAGTGCTGGCCGACGCCGCGCGCAATTCGATGGGCGCCCTCAAGGCGGGCGAACAAGCGAGCTTGCGCGCGCTGGCGGGCAAGGCCGACGTGGCGCAAGTCGTCCAGGCCATCTCGGCCGCCGAGGTGACGCTGCAGACGGCCGTCGCCGTGCGCGACCGCGTGGTCAGCGCCTATCAGGAAATCATCCGGATGCAAATCTGAGGACGGATTCTTGGACCGGCCTCGCCCTTCGACGGGCTCAGGGTGAGGCCTATTTCCCGACCCTCATGGTGAGCCCGTCGAACCATGAGGACGGCACGATGGATCGACCGGAACCCGAGCGGCCACTTTTCCGATGAACGCCACCGACGTCCTCGAGGTCAGCCGCGATTCGATCTGGGTGATGCTGAAGATCTCGGCGCCGCTGATGCTCACGGCGCTGATCGTGGGTCTGGTCATCAGCCTGCTGCAGGCGCTCACCCAGCTCCAGGAACAGACCCTCACCTTCGTGCCGAAGATCCTGATCCTGTTCGCCGTGTTCGTGCTGACCATCCCGTTCATGTCCAACACGCTGATCGAGTTCACGCGCGAGCTCATGACCAAGGCCGTGGGCATCGGCATCGGCGGGGCGGGATGAACGCGCTGATCAATCCGTTCATCGCGGCCTTGCCGGCCGAAACCTTCGCCTTCTTCGTCGTGCTGGTGCGCGTGGGTGCGGCCCTGCTCGCCATGCCGGGCTTCGGCGAGGCCTATGTGCCCATGCGCATCCGCATGGGATTGGCGCTGGCGGTCTGCGCCGTCGTCGCCCCGTCGGTGGCGAGCGTGTTGCCCGCCCTGCCAGCGTCGATCTTCCCGATGGCGGGGATCTTCGTCCAGGAAATGCTGGTCGGCGCCTTCATCGGCCTGGCCGCGCGCTTCAGCCTGGCGGCGCTGACCATCGGCGGCACCATCATCGCCCAGCAAACCGGCTTGGCCGCGGCGACGCTGTTCGATCCCGGCTTCGGCCAGCAAGGCACGGCCGTATCCTCGATCCTGGTCGCCACGGCGCTGGCGGTCATCTTCACCGCCGATCTGCACCATCTTCTGCTGCGCGCGATGGCCGATTCCTACGCGCTGTTCCCGCCTTCGGCCGTCATCCCGATGGGCGACTGGGCGGAAGCCTTCGTGCGCTGGACGTCCAACGCCTTCTTCGTCGGCGTGCAGATCTCGGCGCCGTTCCTGGTTTTCGGCCTCGTGCTCAACCTCGCCATGGGGCTGGTCGCGCGGCTGATGCCCCAGGTGCAGGTGTTCTTCATCTCCCAGCCTTTGCAGATCGCCGTCGGGCTGTTCGCGCTGGCGCTGGCCATGTCGGCCACGATGGTGGCCTTCGAGCGCGGCCTGCTCGACAAGCTCGAACCGCTGCTGCTCAGGCCGTAGGAGACGGCGATGGCCGAAGAAGCCGAAGACGAATCCTCCAAAACCGAAGAGCCAACCGGAAAACGGCTGGCCGACGCGCGCGAGAAGGGCCAGATCGCGCTGTCGCGCGAAATCACGCATTGGATGATGTTCGTCGCGGCCACGCTCTCGCTGACGATCTTCGCCGACTACGCGTGGCGGCGGCTGACCGCCGGCATGCTGCCGTTCTTCGTCCGGCCGCACGAATTCGACGTCACGGTCGAAGGGTTGCAGCGCATCGTCGGATTCTCGCTGATCGAGCCGCTGATCGCGATCGGCCCGTTGATGGCGGTGCTGGTGGTCGCGGCCTTGGCGGCGCAGATGCTGCAAGGCGGCCTCGTCGTGTCGGCCGAATCGCTCAAGCCGCAATTCTCCCGCCTGTCGCCGACGACCGGGTTCAAGCGCCTGTTCTCGGCCAATTCGCTGATCGAGTTCGTCAAGGGCCTGATCAAGATCGCCATCGTGGCGGCGGCGTCCTGGTACGTGATCGCCGACCAGACGCAAGACATCGCGCGCTTCATCGACATGGACCCCACCCAGCTCGGGCCGATCATGGGCGACATGACCGTGGCGATCATGATCGCGGTGATTTCGGTCATGACCGCGATCGCCGCGCTGGACATTTTCTGGCAGCGCTACCAGCACAACAAGCGCCTGCGCATGTCCAAGCAGGAGATCAAGGAAGAGTACAAGCAGGCCGAAGGCGATCCGATCGTCAAAGGCCGCATCCGCCAGCTGCGCATGGAGCGCGCGCGCAAGCGCATGATGGCCGAAGTGCCCAAGGCGACCGTCGTGCTCACCAACCCGACCCACTTCGCCGTGGCCTTGCGCTACGACGAAGGCAAGTCGGCCGCCCCCATCTGCGTCGCGAAGGGTGCGGATCTCGTCGCCTTGCGCATCCGCGATCTGGCGCGCGATTCGGACGTGCCCATCGTCGAGAACCCGCCGCTGGCGCGCCTGCTGTTCGCCTCGGTCGAGATCGAGGAGGAGATCAAGCCCGAGCAATACAAGGCCGTGGCCGAGGTCATCTCCTACGTCTTCGCGTTGCGCAAGAAGACCGCGCCCGCCGCCGGCGAGCGGCCGCCGGCGCGCTGAGACACGCCATGCCGGCCATCGACGTCGATATCGACGCGCTCGGCGCGGGCGGCGACGGACTTGCCAAGGGTCCCGACGGGGCGAGGCTGATCGTGCCCGGCGCCTTGCCCGGCGAGCGTGCGCGCGTCGAGCCCGGCAAGGGCGGGCGCGGCACCTTGATCGAAATCCTGACGCCGTCGCCCGCGCGCGTCCCCGCGCCGTGCCGGCATTTCGGCGCGTGCGGCGGCTGTTCGATCCAGCATCTCGGCGACGCGGCATATGTCGAGTGGAAAACCGGCCTCGCGCGCGCGGCGTTGGCGCGCGAAGGATTGACTCCCGAGATCGCCCCCTTGCGCTGCGTGGCGCCCAAATCCCGCCGCCGCGCCGATCTTGCGGCCGTGAAGGCGGCGGCGGGCGTGGCGCTCGGCTTCCATATCGAGAACTCGGCGAACGTGATCGATCTTGCGGCGTGCGAAGTCCTGTCGCCGGCGCTGTTCGACGCGCTGCCCGCGCTGCGCGCGGTCCTCGCCGACATTCTGCGGCCCGCGCAGCGCGTCGACGTCCATGCGACCGCGACCGCAACCGGGATCGACGTGCTGTTCACCGGCGCCGC
>JAMNXK010000153.1 GCA_023653245.1 Tagaea sp. | reverse complement strand
CTCAGGAGCTTCGTCGAGCGCATCGAGCGGCTGGAAACCGAGAAGGCCGATCTGGGTGCGGATATCCGCGAGGTCTACGCCGAAGCCAAGGGCAACGGCTTCGACACCAAGATCATGCGCCAGGTGATCAAGCTCCGGAAGATGGAAGAAGACGCACGTAAGGAAATGGACGAAGTCCTGGATTTGTATCGCAAGGCGTTGGAAGTCTAGCGCCAGATCGCCATCTCGACTCCGAAACGGTCTTTGGGCGCGCCTTCGGGCAGGCAATCGGCCTGACCGCGCGCGCGACGAAGCGCCGTCAGGCACAGGGCGGCGGCATCGAGCATGTCGTCGGGTGCCACGGCTTTGCGCGGGAACTGGTCGAGCCAGTCTCGAAGCCAGCGAAACCCGGCCTTTTCCAGCAGCGTCAAACGCGTGCGCAGCCCGGCCGTCGTCTTCTTGGGCGCGTGCAAGGGTTCGCCTGCCAGCCGCGCGAAAACGATCTCCGGGTGGGATTCGAACACACCGGCGCCCGGGCGCGCGCGCAGCAGCGCATCGACCTCGCGCATTTTTGGGAACAGATTGTAGGCCTGCTTCGAAAGCCCCACGCCCGCACCGGCGCGGTTGCGCTTGAGCGCGGCGGCGTAGTCGTCCGCCGCGAGCGCCGCGCGGGAAGGTGCCGAGAACACGCAAGACGCCCGGCCGGCCGGACCGAGGATCTTGCGCGCCGCCCGCTCGCACGCGCGGCCCCCGGGCTCGGCCGTCTCCGAGAAGCCCATCGGCATGTCGACCGCGATCCAGCGCGGCGCTTCGGGTGCGTCGATAACTTCGGCGAGCATCGAAGCGAAACGCGGAAACGCACGGCCCGTCCTGGCGTGCCGGAACACGGCGACCCAGCCACCTTTGCAGCCGTCAACGCCGGCGACTCAGGTCACTTCTCGTCCGGCAAGCAGACGCGTAGGAATGCGCGGCCGAATTCCGTGAGCCGCATCTGTCTGCGCTGAAGTTCGACAGTTCGGCCGCTGGATCGGATTGCGCTCGCCAATGCGCGGATTGGCGGTGAATTTTCAAGCGCTTCGTACCGACTGTCGTCAAGAACTTCATCAACTGGAATAGCAACAAGCCCCAGTCGCACGAGATTTGCCGTATGGACCGGAAGAAAGCCCTTGTTTCCAGCGTCAGCCTTGTTCGCGGCCAGAGAGAGCCCTTCAAGAGTCGGCCTTACGGTTCGCTTGCTGGGATCGCCACTCAGAACGTTCACTACGGGGACCGCCCCTGCCGCATAGACGTATCTCAATATCTTTGCCTCGTCGGAAACCATTTCCGAGACGACGCTGGCGAATGCTGGGTGCGCTCTCCCTGCGCTTTCCCGATCCATCGCGGCGCACAGGAGATTGGCGAACATCTCCGCGATCTCGGGCTCATCGATCCGAAGTGCGAGGGACTGGAGCGTTGGAATCGCAATGGCGTCTATCGGACGAATTCTTCGATCCGCGGGTATCTTCTCGATCTTTCCCGAGAACAACTTACCGAACTTCCGCCCAAACTCCCTTCCGCTTGAGGTCAACGTAGAGGGCGCGCGCTTCGCCATAGTCAGCAAGCCATTGACGATGTCTGCCGTTGTGACGGCCGCTTTAGCCAGCTTCTTGCCCAGGCCTTTCGAATTCTGTCCAAATTCTTCTGCGACGGGTCTGAGCGCCACTTCGAACAGCGTTTTCTTGTCCTTCTGGGGCTTTTTCGGCGCTCTTGGCTTCATGGCCACTTACTCCGCCGCTTGGGCGGTCTCGGGCGTGCGCAGGCGGGCCAGCAAAGTCGCTTCGTGCGCTTTGGCTTTGGCGAGGTGCGTTTCCTTCACGGGGCCGTAGCCGCGGATCTCCTCGGGGATCGAGGCGAGCCCCACGCAAGCCGCGTGCGTGGCCGGCGTCAGGCGCTCCAATATCTCGGCGACGTTCGCTTCGTACTCGGCGATAAGCGCGCGCTCCGTGCGCCGCTCGTGGGTGCGGCCGAACGGATCGAGCGCCGTGCCGCGCAGGAATTTGAACTTCGCCAGCACGCCCATGGCCTTCAGCATCCACGGTCCGAACACTTTCTTGCGCGGCCGGCCGGTGGCGTCGTCCATGTCGCTCAGCATCGGCGGGGCGAGGTTGAGCTCGATCTTGTAGTCGCCCTCGAATTGCCGCGCCAAAGCCGCGTGAAACTTGCCGTCGGTGTAGAGGCGCGCCACCTCGTACTCGTCCTTGTAGGCGAGCAGCTTGGCGTAATAGCGCGCGACCGCTTCGGCGAGACCGGATAGGCCGGGCGTGCGGGTCTTCTCGGCCGCCTCGACTTGGCGCACGAGCGCTTCGTAGCGCCGGGCGAGGGCTTCGTCTTGGTAGCCGGTCAGGTGTTCGACGCGCGCGGCCACGATCTCGTCCAGCGTGCGCGCGATCTTGCGCTCCGGCGGCAGCGTGGGGCCGGCGGCTTCTTTGACTTTGCCTTCGTCCACGGCCGCCAGACGCCCCCAATTGAAGGCACGTTTGTTGGACTCGACGGCGACTTCGTTCAACTCGATCGCGCGCATCAGCGAGTCGAGGCCGAGCGGGATCAAACCCTTCTGCCAGGCATAGCCGAGCATGAAGGGGTTGGTGGCGATCGAATCGCCCATCAGCGCGGTGGCGAGTTCGGTCGCCGAGACGAAATCGACCGAGCCTTGGCCGAGCGCGTGGCTCACCGTCGCGCGCAATTCGCCGCCCGGGAATTTCATGTCGGGATTGCGGGTGAACTCGCCGGTCGGGCTTTCATGCGCGTTGATCACCGCGCGCGTCGTGCCGATGCGCACGCGATCGAGCGCCTCCACCCCGGCGGCGACCACCAGATCGCAGCCGAGCAGCAGCTTGGCCTCGCCCGCGGCGATGCGCACGGCGTGGATGCCCTCGGGGTTCTCGGAAATGCGCACATGCGACACCACGGCGCCGCCCTTCTGCGCGAGGCCGGCCATGTCGAGCACCGACACGCCCTTGCCTTCCAGATGCGCCGCCATGCCCATCAGCGCGCCGATGGTCACCACGCCGGTGCCGCCGACGCCGGTGATCAGAATGCCGTAGGGCTCGTCGCAGGCGGGCAGAGCGGGGGCCGGCAGCACGGCGAAGGGATCCGCACCGCTCTCCAGCGCCTTCGAGCGCGGCTTGCGGACCTTGCCGCCGATCACGTTGACGAAAGACGGGCAGAAGCCTTTGACGCAGGAGAAATCCTTGTTGCAGCTCGATTGATCGATCGTCCGCTTGCGGCCGAACTCGGTTTCGACCGGCACGACCGACAGGCAGTTGGACTGCGTGCCGCAATCCCCGCAGCCTTCGCACACCGCTTCGTTCACGAAAATGCGCTTGTTGGGATCGGGGAAGGTGCCGCGCTTGCGCCGGCGGCGCTTTTCGGCGGCGCAAGTCTGGTCGTGGATTAGCACGCTGACGCCCGAACCTTCGCGGAGTTCTTTCTGGACGGCGTCGATCTCGTCGCGATGGCGCACGCTGGTCCCCGGTGCGAACTCGACCGCGCCGTATTTCTCGGGCTCGTCGGTGGTGATGACGATGCGCGACACGCCCTCGGCATGGACCATGCGCGTGATCTGCGGGACCGTCAGCGGCCCGTCATGCGGCTGGCCGCCGGTCATCGCGACCGCGTCGTTGTAGAGCAGCTTGTAGGTGATATCGACCTTGGCCGCGACGGCGGCGCGGATGGCGAGCGAGCCCGAATGGTAGAACGTCCCGTCGCCGAGATTCTGGAACACGTGCTTGGTTTCGGTGAAGGGCGCCTGGCCGATCCACGGCGTGCCCTCGGCCCCCATATGGGTGAAGGTCGAGGTCGAGCGGTCCATCCACACCGACATGAAGTGACAGCCGATGCCGGCCATCGCACGGCTGCCTTCGGGCACCTTGGTCGAGGTGTTGTGCGGGCAGCCCGAGCAGAAATAGGGCGTGCGCTTGAACGAATGGCCTTCGGGCGTCTTCGCCTTGGCGTCGAGGAACGCCACACGTTCCTTGATGCGGTCCGACGTGTAGAAGGGGGCGAGCCGTGCGGCGATCACCTTGGCGACCATCGCGGGCGTGAGCTCGCCGGCCGAGGGCAGGATCCATTTGCCGGCTTCGTCGAACTTGCCGACCACGCGCGGACGCACGTCGGCGCGCCAATTGTAGAGCTGTTCCTTGAGCTGGTTTTCGATCAGCGCGCGCTTCTCTTCGACGACCAGCACTTCCTCCAGGCCCTCGGCGAAATGCCGCATGCCTTCGCGCTCGAGCGGCCAAGGCATCGCGACCTTGTAGACGCGCAAGCCGATCTTGGCCGCCAGCGCCTCGTCGATCCCGAGATCGTCGAGCGCCTGGCGCACGTCGAGATAGGACTTGCCCGTGGTCACGATGCCGAAGCGCGGGGCGGGGCTGTCGACGACGATCTTGTCGAGCTTGTTGGCGCGCGCGAAGGCCAGGGCCGCGTAGACCTTGTAGCGCTGCAGCCGGTATTCCTGTTCGAGCCACGGATCGGGCCAGCGGATATGCAAGCCCCCCGCCGGCATCTCGAAATCGGTGGGCATGACCATCGATATGCGATGCGAATCGACCGAGACCGAGGCCGACGAATCGGCGGTCTCGCCCGTGCATTTGAACGCGACCCAGCAGCCCGAATAGCGGCTCATCGCCCAGC
The DNA here is from genome assembly GCA_023653245.1 of Tagaea sp. Next base: position 1,311 of record JAMNXK010000153.1, on the reverse strand, counting down.
CATAGAGACCGAGATCCAGGAACTCCTGCACGCCCGAGGGGTTGAGCACGGGCATCATCGCCGACACGAATTCGTGCTCCGACTGATGCGGCAACGTCGAGGACACGGCCGCGTGATCGTCGCCCGCGAGTACGAGCACGCCGCCATGCGGCGAAGTGCCCGCCGCGTTGGCGTGTTTGAACACGTCCCCGCAGCGATCCACGCCCGGGCCCTTGCCGTACCACATGCCGAACACGCCGTCGTATTTGGCGCCGTCGTACATGTTGACCTGCTGCGTGCCCCACACGGCTGCGGCCGCCAGATCCTCGTTCACGCCGGGCGTGAAATGGATGTGGTGGTCCTTCATGTGCTTGCGCGCGCGCATCATCGCGAGGTCGAGCCCGGCGAGCGGCGAGCCGCGATAGCCCGACACGAAGCCCGCGGTGTTCAGCCCGGCGGCGAGGTCGCGCTGGCGCTGCATGAAGGTCATGCGGACCAGCGCTTGCGTGCCGGTCAGAAACACCCGGCCCGTTCGGGCCGCGTATTTGTCGTCGAGCGAGACGTCGAGCAGCTTGCGCGCCGGATTTGCCATCGCGGATTTTCCATCCCAAGGGGTTGGGCGCTCTATGGCGCCCTCGATCGACGCGAACCGTAGCCGGTCCGTGGCCGCACCTCAACGCCGCGCGGCGCGGGGAAATCGAAAAGCAACAAGCTTCCGGAATTCCCGCGCCCGCCGGGCCGCTTGTTGCCGTCATGCCGCCGCCGCGCGCAAGCTTGTTACGCGGCCTTGGCGGCGCGCCGCAGCACCAGCTCGCGCACGACGTTGTCGATCAGCAGATGGCCGATCTCGCCTTTCTCCGCGCGGCCCATCGACAGCACCGATTCGGGATGGAATTGCACGGCGGCGATCGGCAGGCGCTTGTGGCGCACCGCCATCACCAGCCCCGCCGGCGTTCTGGCGAGGATCTCCAGCGCCTCGTGCGGGAACGTCGCCATGCGCGCGTGCAGCGAATGATAGGCGCCGACCGCGCAGGGGCTCGGCAGATCGGCGAACAGACCCGCGCCATCGTGCGTGATGTCCCAGCGCTTGCCGTGGCGCGGCTCGGGCAGCACGTCGAGCGCGCCGCCATAGGCTTCGACGACGCCTTGCAAGCCCAGGCACACGCCGAACTGCGCCAAGCCCCGCTCGGCCAACGCGCGGACCAGCGCCGGCACGCCGAATTGCGCGGGCGTGCCCGGCCCCGGCGAGTGCACGACCAGATCGGGCTTCAACGCCGCGATCGCGTCGGGCGACAGGCCATGACGATAGGTGGTCACGTCCGCTCCGGTCTG
>JAMNXK010000152.1 GCA_023653245.1 Tagaea sp. | reverse complement strand
TCGCCGAGCCCTTGCTGGTCTACGGCATCGTGCCCGACGCGGCCGCCGCCAAAAAGCGCGTGGCCGAATTGCTCGAAGGCGTGGGCCTGTTCGCCTATATGGCCGAGCGTTACCCGCACGAGATGTCCGGCGGCCAGCGCCAGCGCGTGGGCATTGCGCGCGCGCTCGCGATGGAGCCGGAATGCATCGTCTGCGACGAGCCCGTGTCGGCGCTCGACGTATCGATCCAGGGCCAGATCATCAATCTGCTGGAAAACCTGCAGAAGAAACTGGGCCTCACCTATCTGTTCATCGCCCACGATTTGGCGGTGGTGCGCCACATCTCCGACCGCGTGGCGGTGATGTATCTCGGGCGCATGATGGAATTGGCCGACGGCGACGCGCTCTACGCCGAGCCCTTGCATCCCTACACGCAAGCCTTGCTCGACGCCGCGCCGATTCCCGATCCGATCGTCGAGCGCGGGCGCGCGCCGCGCACGCTGGGCGGGGAGATCCCCAGCCCGTTGCGCCCGCCTTCGGGCTGCGTGTTCCACACGCGCTGCCCCTTAGCGGATCAAGCGTGCAAGGAAACGATTCCCGAAATCCGCGAAGTCAAACCCGGCCACCACGTGGCCTGTCTGAAAGTGTAGCGCCGCCAAGAGCGCCACCCCCCGAACCGAAATGGAGGAAACCATGGACACGATCGACCGCCGTCTGTTCCTGCAAACTTCGACCGCTTTGGCCGCCGCCACCGCGGGGCTGGGCCTGTTCGACGCGGCACCCGCCTCGGCCCAGGCGCCCGCGCCGCGCCGCGGCGGCAATTTCACCTTCGCGATTTCGGCCGAAGCGCCGCATTACGACGCGCACGGCTCGGACACCTTCGCCACGCTGCACTTCGCCGCACCGTTCCATTCGACGCTGCTGCAGTTCAATCTCGACGACTATCCCAAGGTGAAGGGCGATCTCGCGCGCGAGTGGACCGTCGCCCAGGATCTGATGACCTATACCTTCCGCCTGGTGACCAACGCGACCTTCCACGACGGCTCGCCGGTCACGTCGGCGGACGTGAAGGCGACCTACGAGCGCCTGCGCAATCCGCCCACCGGCGTCGTGTCGACCCGCCGCGCGACGTTCGAGGACATCGATACGATCGAAACGCCCGACGCGCATACCGTCGTGTTCAAGATGAAGGCGCCCAATCCGGCGATGCTCGAGCACTTCGCCAGCCCGTGGAACTTCGTCTACTCGGCCGCCGTGCTGGCGCGCGATCCCAACGGCCCGCGCACCGCGATCAACGGCTCGGGCCCGTTCCGCTTCGGCGAGCACGTGCGCGGCAGCCACGTGACGGGCACGCGCAACGAGCGCTACTACCGCGAGGGCCGTCCGTATCTCGACGGCTTCCGCGGCGTGTTCATGACCCAGCCCGCCGCGATGATGAACGCGCTGCAAGGCGGGCAGGTGCTGGCCGAGTTCCGCGGCATTTCGCCGGCCGAGCGCGACCGGCTCGTGCAGGTCATGGGCGATCGGGTGCGCATCGAGGAATCGAGCTGGACGCTCAACCTGCTCGTGGTGTTCAACACCGACAAGAAGCCCTTCGACGACGTGCGCGTGCGCCGCGCGCTGCACATGGCGATCGACCGGCGCGGCGGCGCGCAAGGCCTGGCGCGCACCGCCACCTTGCGCGACGCGGGCGGGTTGATCCGCCCGGGCTCGCCCTTCGCCATCAAGGACGAGGATCTGCTGCGCCAGCCCGGTTTCGGCCGCGACATCCAAGCCGCGCGCACCGAGGCGCGGCGCTTGCTGCGCGAGGCCGGCGTGGCCAATCTGGCCTTCACGCTGCACAACCGCAATCTCGCCCAGCCCTACACGCCCGCCGGCATTTTCCTGGTCGACCAGTGGCGCCAGATCGGCGTGAACGTGACCCACACCCAGCAGGAGACGTCGCCCTATCTGGCGGGCATGTCGAGCGGCAATTTCGACGTCGCGGTCGATTTCTCCAATCTGTTCATGGACGAGCCGTCGCTCGCATTGGCGAAATACGTCTCGTTCAACCGCGCGCCCGAAAACCGCAGCCGTGCGATCGACGCCGAGCTCGACCGGCTTTACGCCGCCCAGAGCCGCGAGCGCGATTTCCAGCGCCGCTTCGATCTGATCCGGCAGTTCGAGCGCCGCGCGCTCGAACAGGCCTATCAGGTGCCGCTGCTGTGGTGGCATCGCCTCGTGCCGACGCACCGCACCGTGATGGGCTGGCGCATGTCGCCCAGCCACAATCTCGGCCAGGATTTGGCCGATGTATGGCTGAACGCGTAAGGACGCCGCGATGTTCGGCTACCTCGTCAACCGCCTGCTGCTGACGATCCCCACGCTTCTGGGCGTGGCGGTCCTCATCTTCTTCATGCTCCGGGTCGTGCCCGGGGACATCGTGGAGGTGAAGCTGCGCGGCGACGGGGGCAGCGTCACGCAAGAGACGATCGAGGCCGAGCGCGCGCGTCTCGGTCTCGATCGTCCGATGGCCGTGCAGTTCGGCGACTGGATGGTCGGCCTCGTCACGCTCGACCTCGGCAATTCGATGTGGACCGACCGGCCGGTGGTCGACGAGATCGCGCTGCGCTTGGAACTGACGCTGCAAGTCGCGGTGATGGCGACGATCATCGCCATCTTGATCGCCATACCTTTGGGCACGCTCTCCGCGTTGTTCAAAGACACCTGGATCGATTACGTGGTTCGAATAGTAACCATCGCGGGCTTGGCGGTGCCGAGCTTCTGGCTCGGCATGATCATCATTCTGGGCCTGCTCTACTTCTTCAATTGGCTGCCGCCGATCACCTACACGCCGTTCTACGTCGATCCGGTCGCGAATATCAGCCAGCTGATCTGGCCGGCCTTGGCGGTGGGCTATCGCTATTCGGCGGTGGTCGCGCGCATGGTTCGCTCCTCGATCGTCGAGGTGATGAAGGAGGATTACATCCGCACCGCGCGCGCCAAGGGCGTGTTCGAGAAGATGGTCGTGGCCCGCCACGCGATGCGCAACGCCATGCTGCCGGCGATCACGGTGATCGGCCTGGAATTCGCCTTCCTGATCGGCGGGCTGGTGGTGACCGAGCAGGTGTTCAACCTCAACGGCCTCGGCCGGCTGTTCGTGCAGGCGATCGGGCGCAACGATTTCACGCTCATCCAATCGATCGTGATGCTGATCGCGGTGGTGTTCATCCTCACCAACCTGATCGTCGATCTGCTCTACGCCTGGCTCGATCCGCGCATCCGCTACGGGAGCAAGTGACATGGCCGGTGCCGTCTCCCAGCCCAACGTGACCTACGCGCCCGTCAAGCGCCGCTCGGCGCTGTACCGGTTCTGCGTCGCCCAGCCTTTGGGCGCCATCTCGGGTGTGGCGATCCTGATCATGCTGTTCGGCGGCGCCTTCGCCGAGTACGTCGCCCCCTACGATCCGCTGACGATCGATTTCGGCGCGATGCTCGCCGCACCGTCGTGGGAGCATTGGATGGGCACGGACGCCTTCGGGCGCGACATTTTCAGCCGCGTGATCTACGGCGCGCGCACAGCACTCACCATCGGCTTCTTCTCCTCGCTGATCGGCTGCGTGCTGGGGGCGACGATCGGCGTCGCTTCGGCCTATTTCGGCGGACGCATCGACATGGCCGTGCAGCGTTTCATCGACGTGATGCTGTCCTTCCCGATCATCGTGCTCGCCCTCGTGGTGGTGGCGATGCTCGGGCGCAACCAGATTGCGGGCGTGGACGTGAACCTCATCTTCGCCATCGCGATCCCCATCATCCCGAAGGTCGCGCGCGTGGTGCGCGCGGCGGCCCTCTCGATCCGCGAGATGCCCTATATCGACGCCGCGCGCGCCGCCGGCTTCGGCCACACGCGCATCATCTTCCGCCACATGGTGCCCAACGTGGCGGCACCTTTCCTCATCATGTTCACGGCCTTCATCGCGCAGGCGATCCTGCTCGAAGCCTCGCTGTCGTTCTTGGGGCTGGGCGTGACCGAGCCCACCCCGGCCTGGGGGCTCATGCTGTCGGGCAACGCGTCGGATTTCTATCGCGAGGCGCCGTGGATGATCCTGTTCCCGGGCCTGGCCATCTCGGTCGCGGTCTTCGCCTTCAACCTGTTCGGCGATTCCTTGCGCGACTGGCTCGACCCCAAATTCAAGGTTTGACGCCGGCGGCGAATTCGATTTAACTCCCCGTCATGACGAATTGGACCCATATCGCTTCGCGACGACGACGCGCCCGGTTGCCGGGTGCGGATGTCGTCGTGCGCGCGTAAAGGCCTTTTCGCTACTTCCTTTCCTCGTTCGATCGCGTCCGCAGCCCTTCGCCAGGGTTCGCAACGCATTCCAGTCGCACGAGGATTCCCATGTTCACCGTCACCACCGAACGGCCCGAGGATCGGGCCGCGATCGACCATCTGCTCGACCGGGCCTTCGGCCCCGATCGGGAAAGCAAGGCCAGCTACGCCTATCGCAAGGGTGTGGCGCAAGTCGCCGATCTGGCGCTCGTCGCGCGCGCGAATGCGGACGGCGCGATCCTGGGCACGCTGCGCTTCTGGCCCGTCAGGATCGGTTCGCATGCCGCACTGCTGCTCGGGCCTTTGGCCGTCGAGCCCGCGCTCAAGGGGCGGGGCATCGGGGCCGCGCTGATGTTCCAGGGTCTGGACGCCGCCGCCTGGGCGCGCCATTCGCGCGTCGTGCTGGTCGGCGATCTCGACTACTACGCGCGCTTCGGTTTCGGGCCGGCGACGGCGATGGGTCTGGTCATGCCCCACGAATCGCCGCACCGGCTGCTCGCGCGCGAACTCGCCAAGGGCGCCTTCGCGGGCGTGGCGGGTGCGATCGCCCGCCATCCCGGGAGGATTCTTCGCGGCGGCGGATTGAAGGCGGCTTAGAAACGGACGATACTCCGTCGGCAAAACGTCGACGGAGTATCGCCATGCCCAAGCGCAAAGAGCCCCCGCCGCGGATCGTCTCCTCCGCGCATCTCGCGGGCAACCGCGTGGCCGAGCTGTCGGAGATCGAGTTCGCCCTCACGCCCGTGTTCAACGCCTATGGGCGCTGGATCGTGCGCTGCGCGGCGGCGGCCGGGCAGGGGGACCTCTCGCCGCTCGACGTGCTGATCCTGCACCACGCCAACCATCGCGATCGCGCCAAGACGCTGGGCGATCTCGCCCTCGTGCTCAACGTCGAGGACGATCATGTGGTCAATTACGCGCTCAAGAAGCTCAAGCGCCTGGGCCTCGTGTCGGGCGCCAAGCAAGGCAAGGAAGTGCATTGGTCGGCGACGCAAAAAGGCCGCGCGCTGTGCGACCGCTACCGCGCCATCCGCGAGGCGTGCCTGGTCGACGCGGTCGCGCGGCTGGGCGAGCCGCACGACGCGCTCGCCCAAGTCGCGGCGCTGATGCGCGCATTGTCGGGTCTCTACGACCAAGCCGCGCGCTCGGCGGCGACGCTCTGAGACGTTGACAAATCGTCAACGTTTTATCATAATTCCCCCTCGGGAGGACGGCACATGAACGCGGCGCAAGCGAAGTGGCAATTCTGGATCGATCGCGGCGGCACCTTCACCGACGTGGTCGCCAAGCGCCCGGACGGCGCGATCCTCACCCACAAGCTGCTCTCCGAGAATCCCGAGCGCTATAAGGACGCGGCCCTGCACGCCATCCGCGCGCTGCTGGGCCTCGCACCCGACGCGGACCTCGCCGGCGCGCCCATCGAGGCGGTCAAGATGGGCACCACCGTGGCGACCAACGCGCTGCTCGAGCGCAAAGGCGAGCGCGTGGCGCTGGCGATCACCAAGGGCTTCAAGGATCAGCTGCGCATCGCCTATCAGAACCGCCCGAAGCTGTTCGTGCGCCGGATCGTGCTGCCCGAGCTGCTCTACGAAAGCGCGATCGAGATCGACGAGCGTGTGGACGCGCACGGCAAGGTCTTGCGCGCGCTCGACGAGGCGGCGGCCGCGCGCGATCTGC
>JAMNXK010000151.1 GCA_023653245.1 Tagaea sp. | reverse complement strand
GCGACCAGCATCGCGCCGCCCGGCCGCACCAACGCCCCGCACGCGCCCAGGAATTCGCCGACATCGGCGACATGCTCGACCACTTCGAGCGAGAGCACGGCGTCGAAGCTCTCGCCCGCTTCGACCAGGGCTTCGGCCGTCGTGTGGCGATAATCGATGGCGAGCCCCATGCGCCCGGCATGATTGGCCGCGACGCCGATATTCTTGGCCGAGGCGTCGATGCCCACCACGGTCGCGCCGAGGCGCGCCATCGGCTCGGCGACCAGGCCGCCGCCGCAGCCGATATCCAGGATTCGCAAGCCCGCCAGCGGTTTGGGGCCCAAGGGATCGCGGCCGAAATGGCGCGCCAATCGGTCGCGGATATAGCCCAGGCGCACGGGATTGAATTTATGCAGCGGCTTGAACTTGCCGGCCGGGTCCCACCATTCGTCGGCCATGGCCGCGAATCGGGCGATTTCGGCGGGATCGACGCTTGTGCCGATAGCGGCATCTTGGGCGGACAAGCTTGGAAACTCCGGAAAAGACGGCGGCGGACGGGTCGCTTGCCCCGTCGCGAGGTTCACAGTAGATATGCCGCGCGCGCGCCGACGGCAAGGGTGCCCTCGCCGGAATCCGCGTCAAACCTTTGGTTCGGTTCGCGTTTCTCCGGAGTATCGGTCGCGGCAATGGCACGTTTGGTCTTGAAGTTCGGCGGCACGTCGGTGGCGAATATCGAGCGCATTCGCAACGTCGCCGCGCGCGTGAAGCGCGAAGCGGCGGCCGGCAACCAGATCGCGGTCGTGGTCTCGGCGATGTCGGGGGTGACGAATCAGCTCGTCGCCTGGGTCAACGAAGTCGCCAGATTCTACGATCCCAAAGAGTACGACGCCGTCGTGGCGACGGGCGAGCAGGTGACCAGCGGCTTGATGGCGCTCGCCTTGCAGGAGATCGGCGTCAAGGCGCGCTCCTGGCAAGGCTGGCAGATTCCATTGCACACCGATTCCACGCATTCCAAAGCGCGCATCGGCGACATCGAAACCGCCGATATGGTCCGCGACATGGAACGCGGCGTGGTCGCGGTGGTCGCGGGATTCCAAGGCGTGTCGGACGACAAGCGCGTGACGACTTTGGGGCGCGGCGGCTCGGACACGTCCGCCGTGGCGCTCGCCGCAGCGCTGAAGGCCGATCGCTGCGACATCTATACCGACGTCGACGGCGTCTACACGTGCGATCCGCGCATCGTGACCAAGGCGCGCAAGCTCGACCAGATCGCCTACGAAGAAATGCTCGAAATGGCCTCGCTCGGCGCCAAGGTGCTGCAGACGCGGTCGGTCGAGCTGGCCATGAACCACCGCGTGAAGGTGCAGGTCCTCACCAGCTTCGAGGACAAGCCCGGCACGATGGTCGTCGACGAGGAAGAAATCGTGGAAAAGCAGATCGTCAGCGGAATCGCCTATAGCCGGGACGAGGCCAAGGTGACCCTCACCAAGGTCGCCGACCGTCCGGGCGTCGCCGCCGCCATTTTCGGGCCGCTGGCCGAGAACGCCATCAACGTGGACATGATCGTCCAGAACATCTCGGACGACGGCAAGGCCACCGACATGACCTTCACCGTCGGGCGCGCCGATCTCGACCGCACGGTCAAGCTCCTGACCGAGCGCAAGGCGGCACTGGGTTTCGCCGACCTCAAGCCCGATTCCAACGTGGTGAAGGTGTCGGTGATCGGCGTGGGCATGCGCAGCCACGCGGGCGTGGCGCTCACCATGTTCCGCACGCTCGCCGACAAGGGCATCAATATCGAGGTGATCTCGACCTCCGAAATCAAGATCTCGGTGCTGATCGACGAGCAATATCTGGAGCTCGCCTTGCGCGCGCTGCACACGGCCTACGGATTGGACGCCAACTGACATGGACATGATCGCCGCCCGCGCGCGACTCGACCGTCTCTGGGCACGGGGAACCGCGTATCTGGGCTGCGACGTCGCCATCCTGGGCGGCGCCATGACATGGGTGTCGGAGCGCCATCTCGTCTCGGCGATTTCCGAAGCCGGCGGGTTCGGCGTGCTCGCCTGCGGCGCGATGAAGCCCGACATGCTCGCGGCCGAAATCGCGGCCACGCAAGCGCTCACGCGCAAGCCCTTCGGCGTCAATCTCATCGTCATGCATCCGCAATTGGCCGACCTCGCGCGCGTTTGCGTGGCGGCGAAGGTCCCGCATGTGGTGCTCGCCGGCGGGCTGCCGCCGGCCGAGACGGTGAAGATCCTCAAGGACGGCGGGATCAAGGTCACCGCCTTCGCGCCCGCGCCGGTGATCGCCAAGAAACTGGTGCGTGCGGGCATCGACGCGCTGGTGATCGAAGGCATGGAGGCGGGCGGACACACCGGTGCCGTCTCCACCACCGTGCTCGCGCAGGAAATCCTGCCGCTGATCCGCGAGGTTCCGGTGTTCGTCGCGGGCGGGATCGGGCGCGGCGAGGCGATCTTGTCGTATCTGGAAATGGGGGCCGCGGGCGCGCAGCTCGGCACGCGCTTCGTGTGCGCGAACGAATGCGTGGCGCATCCCGCGTTCAAGAAGGCGTTCTTGCGCGCCTCGGCGCGCGACGCGATCCTGTCGATCCAGCTCGATCCGCGCTTTCCGGTGATCCCGGTGCGCGCGCTGGCCAACAAAGGCACCGCGCGCTTCATGGAATGCCAGCGCGAGGTGATCGCCAAGGTCGATGCGGGCGCGATCGACCAGAAGGCGGCCCAGCTCGAGATCGAGCATTTCTGGGCCGGCGCCCTGCGCCGCGCGGTGGTCGACGGCGACATCGAGAACGGCTCGCTGATGGCCGGCCAGTCGGTCGGTCTGGTCGTGCGCGAGCAAAGCGTGCGCGAGATCGTGGACGAGCTGGTCGAGCAGGCGGTCGCGGCCTTGGCCGCGCGCGGAGCGGGAGCCGCCTGATGGCCGCGACGCTCGGGCCCGGGGCGACGCGCCGGTTGCTCAAGCGTCTGCGCGACACGATGGCCGCGGGCGGCACGGCCCAGCAGCGCCTCGACAAGATCGTGCGCCTGATCGCGGGCGAGCTGATCGCCGAAGTGTGCTCGGTGTACGTCACGCGCGCGGGCCAGGTGCTCGAGCTCTTCGCGACCGAGGGCCTCAGGCCCGACTCGGTGCACAAGACCCGTCTGCGCATGGGCGAAGGCATCGTCGGCGACATCGCCGAGAACGCGCGGCCTTTGGCGCTGGCCGACGCGCAATCGCATCCGAGCTTCGCCTACCGCCCCGAGACGGGCGAGGAAATCTACCACTCGATGCTCGGCGTGCCGATCTTGCGCGGCGGCCGGGCGATGGGCGTGCTCGCCATCCAAAACCGCACCTTCCGCGACTATGCGGAGGAGGAGGTCGAGGCGCTGCAGACCGTGGCGATGGTGCTGGCCGAACTCGTGGCCGCGGGCGAGCTCGTTTCGCCCGACGAGATGCTGCGCACCGAGGACGCCGGCCTCGTCGCCTCCGAGCGCATCGAAGCCCAGCGCCTGAACGAAGGGATCGCCATCGGCGCGATCGTGCTGCACCAGCCGCGCGTGTCGATCCTGCGCATGGTCGCCGACGATCCCGCGGCCGAAAAGAAGCGCCTGCGCGAAGCCGCGCAAGGCATGCGCTCCGACATCGAGCGCATTTTCGCGGATTCGGGACTCGCGGCCGGCGACGAGCGCTGGGAGATTCTCGAGACCTACCGCATGTTCGCCGAGGATCGCGGCTGGCTCGAGCGCATTTCCGACGCGATCGGCTCCGGCCTCACGGCCGAAGCCGCCGTGCAGAAGGTGCAGGAGGACAACCGCGCGCGCCTCGCGCAAGTCTCCGACCCCTATATCCGCGAACGCGTCGCGGATTTCGACGACCTCGCCAACCGGCTGGTGCGCCATCTCACCGGCGACCGCACCTCGGCCGACCGCACCGACCTGCCCGACGAGTTCGTGCTGGTCGCGCGCAATCTCGGTCCCGCCGAGCTGCTCGAATACGACCGGCGCAAATTGAAGGGCGTGGCGCTCGAAGAAGGCTCGACCACCTCGCACGTGGCGATCATCGCGCACGCGCTCGATCTGCCGATGGTCGGCCACGCCGAGGGGCTGCTGGCGCGCGTGGAAGCGGGCGATCCCGCGATCGTGGACGCGATCGGCGGGCAGGTGATCTTGCGCCCGCGCGAGGACGTGCGCGAGACGTTCGCCGCCGCCTTGCGCGCGCGCGCCGAGCGCCGCGCGGGCTACGCGGCGCTCAAGGACCTGCCCGCGGTCACGCGCGACGGGACGCCCGTGTCGCTCAACATGAACGCCGGGCTCGTGCTCGATCTCGAGCATTTGGCCGACAGCGGGGCGGACGGCGTGGGTCTCTACCGCACCGAAATCCCCTTCATGATCCGCTCGACCATGCCCGACGTGGTCGAGCAGACGGATCTCTACCGGCGCATTCTGGATCGCGCCGACGGCCGGCCCGTGGTGTTCCGCACGCTCGACATCGGCGGGGACAAGCTGCTGCCCTATCTCGACGCGGCCCCGCAGGAAAATCCCGCGATGGGGATCCGCGCGATAAGGCTCACGCTCGACCGGCCCGCGATCTTGCGCGAGCAGGTGCGCGGGCTGTTGCGCGCCGCCGGCGGGCGGCGGCTCGACATCATGTTCCCGATGGTCGCGGAGGTCGCCGAGTTCGACGCCGCGCGCGAATTGCTGGAGATCGAGATCGCGCGCGAATCCAAGCGCGGTCGCGCGCTGCCCGATCCGGTGCGCGTGGGCGTCATGCTCGAAGTGCCGGCGCTGTTTTGGCAATTGCCGCAGCTGGCCAAGCGCGTGGATTTCGTGTCGGTCGGCTCGAACGATCTGATGCAGTTCCTGTTCGCCGCCGACCGCGGCAATCCGGACGTGTCGGAGCGCTACGATCCGCTCTCGCCCGGCATGCTCGGTTTCCTGCGCGCGATCGCGCGCGAGTGCGAAACCCTGCAGATTCCGCTCGCACTGTGCGGCGACATGGCGTCGCGCCCGCTCGAAGCCATGGCGCTGCTCGGGATCGGCTATCGCCGCCTGTCGATGCCGTTTCCGGCGATCGGTCCCGTCAAGGCGATGGCGCGCGCGCTCGATCTGCCGCCGCTGGCCAAGTATCTCGACGAACTTTGCCGTCTGGCGGATCGCTCGGTCCGCAAGAAACTCGGCGATTTCGCGCGCGATCACAACATTCCGGTGTAAATATTCCGGTCCGGACCGAGGTTTTTGCGGTGCGACAAAGAGTTGGCTGTTTCGTTGCGATTTGCTAAAACGGATGCCTGCAAAGTTCTGGTTTTCGGCGGAAATGCGGCATTTTAGGCAATTCCCCGATTTTCCAGGCGTGTCGGGAGACGCAGGGATGGCGGCGAGCCAACCGGAGATGGGACTGAAAACGGACGAGACTCCGTTGCGCGGACGCGTGGGCGAAATCCTGCGCGCCGAGCGCGAACGGCGGGGCTGGTCCGTGGCCGACGTCGCCAAGCATCTCAAGATTCGCCGCGTGCAGCTTGAAGCGATCGAAACCGGCGACTTCGCCGAATTGCCGCGCGGCGCCTACGCGCCCGGCTTCGTGCGCAGCTATGCCGAATTGATGGATCTGGACGCGGCGGAACTCAGCCGCCGCTTCAAGGAAGAAGCCGCCGGCCTCGATGCGCCGGCCGAGCTGACCTTCCCCACGCCGATCAACGATTCGCGTTTGCCGGGCAGCGTGCTGGTGGCGCTGTCGATGCTGCTCGCCGTCGGCGCTTACGGCACCTGGTACTACATGACGGCCACCGATCGCGCGCCGGTGCCGCGCGTCACGGCCGTGCCCGAAACATTGGCCGCGCGCGTGCCGCCGCCCATCCCCTCGGCCTCCGAAGCGCAAGCGCGGCCGCCGGCGCCCGCGGCGCCGGTGGTCGAAGCGGCGCCCGCGCCCGTGGCGCAGATCGCCGCCTTGCCGGCCGCGCCGGTCCTTGCCGCCCCGCCGCCCGCGCCGGTC
>JAMNXK010000150.1 GCA_023653245.1 Tagaea sp. | reverse complement strand
GCTCAGACGTATTTGTCGCCGCGCACGACGGCGACGTCGCTCGTCCAGGCGATCACGGCGTAGCGCGGGAAATACTGCTCGGCCAGCCGCGCCAGGATGCGCGCGGCGACTTCCGCGCTGACGATCGATTCGATGCGCGCGTTGGTCTCGCCCACACGGCCCATGCGCTTGCCGCGCCCGCCTTCGCCGTGCGCGTCGGTCATCGTATAGCCCGTGGCGCCCAGGCGCTTGATGTCCTCGACGATCTTTGGGGCGATCGCCTCTTCGGCGACGACGACGAGCAGCTTCAAGGGCGTGGTCATGCCGAGGCCAATCGTTTGGCGAAGGCCAGATAGAGCGGCAGGCCGACGACCAGGTTGAAGGGAAAGGTGATGGCGAGCGACGCGGTCAGATAATAGCCCGGCGAGGCGTCGGGCAAAGCGATGCGCACGGCCGCGGGTGCCGCGATATACGAAGCGCTGGCCGCCAGCACGCCCAGCACCGTCGCCCCGCCGACCGACAGCCCGACCCAGTGGCCGAGCCACACGCCCATCGCGCCGTGCAGCACGGGCATGACGATGGCGAAGCCGAGCAAGAACGGCCCCACGCGCTTGAAATCCGCCAGGCGGCGCGCCGCGACCATGCCCATATCGAGCAGGAACAGGCACAACACGCCCTGGAACGGCGCGGCGAAAAACGGCTCGACGGCCTTGTAGCCCGACGCGCCCGTGAGCAAGCCGACGGCCAGGCCGCCCGCCAGCAGCACGATGCTTTTTCCCGCGAGCACTTCGGGCAGGGCCGCGCGCCAATCGCTTTCGCCCGCGCCTGCGACTTTCGCGAGCAGCAAAGCGACGACGATCGCCGGCACTTCCATCGCCGCGAGCACGGCGGGCATGAAGCCTTCGGCCGGCGTGCCGAGGCTTTGCATATAGGCGGTGGCGGCGATGAAGGTCACGGCCGAGACCGAGCCGTAATGCGCCGCGATGGCGGCCGAATCCTCGATCCCGAATTTGCCGAGCTTGCGCAGGATCTGGAAGCTCCACAGCGGGATGGCGATCCCGAGCGCGATCCCGACGCCCAGCGCGCCCGCGACCGTGCCGAACGGCGCCTCGGACAGGGCCGCGCCGCCCTTCAGCCCGATGGCGAAGAGCAGATAGATCGACAGCGCCGTATAGATCTGATCCGGGAATTTGAGGTCCGAGCGCACCCAATGCGCGATCGCGCCCAACGCGAAGGACAGCACCATCGGCGACAACAGGTTCAAACGGACGATTTCGAGCGTGGACATGCCACCGGCGTAGCGCAATCGCGCGGGTTCGGAAAGACTTGCGTCGCGGGACGCGCTCGCGTATTCGCATGCGAAGCCGTTCGTGACGCGGGGGACAGCGCGCGGCATCGTTCAGTGGAGTACCGCACGCATGTTCCGCCCCCTCGCCTGCCTCGCCGTTTTCGCCCTGGTTTTCGCGGTCGATCCGGCCTTCGCCGCCGCCGAAGGCGCGCCCAAGGCCGACGGCAAGGCGATGAGCCTGATCTGGATCCTGCCCTTCGTGGCGATCCTGGCGGGGATCGCGCTCGGGCCCCTCTTCTTCGCCAAGCTTTGGCACCATCACTACGGCAAATTTTCCGTCGGCTGCGCCTTCGCCTTCCTGATCCCGTGCGCGCTCGTCTTCGGGCCCGACGTGGCGCTCTACGAATTCCTGCACACGATGACGATCGAATACATCCCGTTCATCGTGCTGCTGTTCTCGCTCTATGTCGTGGCAGGCGGCGTGCGCTTCACGGGCGAGTTGGTGGGCACGCCGGCCGTCAACACGGCCGTGCTGGCCTTCGGCACGGCGATCGCCAGCGTGATGGGCACGGTCGGCGCGTCGATGCTGCTGATCCATGTGATGATCCGCGCCAATGCGTGGCGCAAGAACAAGACCCATGTCTTCGTCTTCTTCATCTTCCTGGTCTCCAACATCGGCGGCAGCTTGACGCCGCTGGGCGATCCGCCGCTGTTCATCGGCTTTCTGGAGGGCGTGGATTTCTTCTGGCCCACCAAGTGGATGTTCTTCCCGATGCTGCTGGTGGCTTTGCCGCTGCTGGCGATTTTCTACGTCCTCGATTCCTGGTTCGCGCGCCGCGAAGCGAGCAAGCCGCCGGAATCCGGGCCGCTCGATCTCGGGCTCGAGGGCAAGGTCAATCTGCTGCTGCTCGCGGGCGTGGTCGGCGCGGTGCTGATGTCCGGCGCCGTGCGCTGGGGCACGGTCGACATCTACCACACGCCCGTGCCGGTCGAGAGCCTGGCGCGCTCGGCCATCCTGCTGGCGCTCGCCGGGCTGTCGCTCAAGCTCACCGCGTGGGACAGCCGCGTGGCCAACGGCTTCTCCTGGGAGCCGATGAAGGAGGTCGCCAAGCTCTTCATCGGCATTTTCGTCTGCATCATCCCGGCGATCGCGATCATCCGCGCCGGGACCGACGGCGCGCTCGCCGGCCTGATCGCGCTGCTCAACGCCGACGGGCAGCCGAACAACGTCATGTATTTCTGGATCACCGGGATCCTTTCCTCGTTCCTGGACAACGCGCCGACCTATCTGCTGTTCTTCAATCTGGCCGGCGGGGACGAGCAGGCGCTGATGGGCCCGCTCGCCTACACCCTGCTCGCCATCTCGATGGGGGCGGTGTTCATGGGGGCGAACACCTATATCGGCAACGCGCCCAATTTCATGGTCAAGGCCGTGTGCGAGGAGAAGGGCATCAAAATGCCCAGCTTCTTCGGCTATATGGGCTGGGCGTGCGTGTTCCTGCTGCCGCTGTTCGTGGTCGCGACCTTCGTCTTCTTCCGCGCTTGACCGGGCCGCACCCGGCTTGCCACTCTGCCCGACGGGGGAGAGTGGTATGGGGAAGATTCTCGTCTTGGCGGCGGCGTTGGCCGCGGCGCCGGAAAGCGCCTACGCGGCGGCGGGGCCCGATGGTGCCGCGCTGAGCTGGCTGTGGGCCGTGCCCTTCGCGGGGCTGCTGCTGTCCATCGCCATCCTGCCCCTCGCGGCCCCCGCGCTTTGGCACCATCACTACGGCAAGATCGCGCTCGGCTGGGCGCTGGCGGTGGTCGCCCCCTACGCCGCGCTGTTCGGCGCGGGCACCGCGCTGACCGTGTTCTGGCACGCCATGGCGGCCGAATACGTGCCCTTCCTGATCCTGATCGGCGCGCTGTTCACCATCGCGGGCGGCGTCTACGTCAAGGGCAACCTGCACGGCAGCCCCAAGACCAACACGGCGCTGCTCGCCGTCGGCACGGGCATCGCCAGCGTGACCGGCACCACCGGCGCCGCGATGCTGCTGATCCGCCCGGTGTTGCGCGCCAACGACGAGCGCGTGCACAACGCGCATGTCGTGATCTTCTTCATCTTCCTGGTCGCGAATATCGGCGGCAGCTTGACCCCGCTCGGCGACCCGCCGCTGTTCTTGGGCTTCCTCAAGGGCGTGGATTTCTTCTGGCCCACGATCCATCTGTTCTGGCCGATGCTGCTGGTGACGGCGATCCTGCTCGCGGTCTTCTACGTTCTCGATTCCTGGTTCTATCATCGCGACGAAGCGTTCAAGGCGCGTTTCGATCCCACGCCCGACGCGCCTTTGGCGATCGAGGGCAAGGTCAATATCGCGCTGCTCGGCGGCGTCGTGGTCGCGGTGCTGATGTCGGGCGTGTGGAAGCCGGGCATCGCCTGGAACGTGCTGGGCACCGAGATCGAGTTGCAGGGCGTCGCGCGCGATCTGATCTTGATCGGGCTCGCGCTGCTTTCGCTCAAGCTCACGCCCGCCCATTGCCGCGAAGCCAACGCCTTCTCCTGGGGCCCGATTCTGGAAGTGGCGAAGCTGTTCTTCGGCATCTTCGTCACCATCGTGCCGGTGATCGCCATGCTGCGCGCGGGGCCCGAGGGCGCGTTCGCGGGCGTGGTGGCGCTGGTCACGCGCCCCGACGGCACGCCCGACGAGGCGATGTATTTCTGGCTGACCGGTGCCTTGTCGAGCTTCCTGGACAACGCGCCCACCTATCTCGTGTTCTTCAACACCGCGGGCGGCGATCCCGCCACGCTGATGGGCCCACTCGCGGGCACGCTCGCGGCGATCTCGGCGGGGGCGGTGTTCATGGGGGCCAACACCTATATCGGCAACGCGCCCAATTTCATGGTGAAGGCCGTGGCCGAGGAGAACGGCGTGAAGATGCCG
This sequence comes from Tagaea sp., assembly GCA_023653245.1. Next base: position 1,790 of record JAMNXK010000150.1, on the reverse strand, counting down.
AGCTTCTTCGGCTACATGCTGTGGTCGGGCGCGTTCCTGATCCCGTGCTTCGTGCTCGTCACTTTCGTGTTCTTCCGATAGAAGCTTCGGCCGACGCGCGCGCCAGCGCGTAGAGCGCGTTCGCGTCGTCGCGCGGCGAGGTCTTGCAGCGCCGCTCGGCGCCGCATGTCTCGCAACGATGCACGAGGGCGCGCTTGCCGCCCTTCTCTTCCACGCCGATGGGGCGCATCGCCCCGCCGCACGTCTCGGCGCGGTCGCCGGGATGCACGTCGACATGCGCCGACCACAGGCATTTCGGGCAGTGGTTCGTGTAGCCGTCGCCGGTCACCGCCGTGCCGCATCGCGCGCAGACGAAATCCTCGACGTTGCGCGCGAAACGCTTGCTCATGGCCCCGCGAGCACCCGCGCCAATCCGAACGCCGCACCCGCGAGCACGAGCCAGTGGATGGCGAGCGCGTAGCGCACCGAGGCCGCGAAGGCGGCGATCGCCGCCGCGAGCGAAAGCGCGTCGAACCCGCCGGCCGGGAAGAACACGGCTTCGCCCAAGAATACCGCGAGGTTCAGGATCACGCCGACGACCGCCGCGGTGATCGCCCCGAGCGCGCCGGAGATCGCCTTGTTCTCGTGCAGACCTTCGACGTACGGCGCGCCCGCCAGGATGAACAGGAAGCTCGGCAGGAAGGTGCAATAGGTCGCCACGAGCGCCGCGATCGTGGCGGCGAGCAGCGGGTTCGCCGCCCCGGCGTTCCAGCCCGCGTAGAAGCCGACATATTGCAGCACCAGAATCAGCGGCCCGGGCGTGGTCTCGGCGAGCGCCAGGCCGTTCAACATGTCGTCGGGCGACAGCCATGTGTAGTGATTGACGGCCGCATCGGCGACGTAAGGCAGCACGGCGTAGGCGCCGCCGAAGGTCACGAACGCGGCTTTGGTCATGAGTTCGGCGACGTCGGCGAAGGGATAGGCGCCGAAAATCGCCACGACCGCGAAGATCGGGATCGCCCACAACACGGCGAAGATCGCCACCAGCTTGGCGATCCGCCGCCAATCGTCGCGCGGAATCGCGGCCGTGCCGGCCTCCGCCTTGTGTCCGCCGGCGGCGAACCAATGGAAATCGCCGCGCGCGGCGAGCGCGCCCAGCAGCGCCGCCCCCGCCACGATCCACGGGAACCCGATATCGGCGAAGTGGATCAGCACGAACGCGGCCCCCGCCAGCGCCGCCGCTTGCCACGTCGTCAGCGCCTTCTTGCCCACGCGCCAGACCGCGTGCGCCACGATGGCGATGACCACGGGCTTCAGCCCGTCGAACACCGCGCCGACGATCTTCGTGTCGCCATACGCGGCCGCGATCCACGACAAGATCAGCATGCACAAGGCGCCGGGCAGCACGAACAGCGCGCCGGCCGCCACGCCGCCCCAAGTGCCGTGCAAGCGCCAGCCGATATAGGTGGCGAGCTGCTGCGCCTCGGGCCCCGGCAGCAGCGTGGCGAAGGACAGACCGCGCAGGAACGGCGCTTGGCCGATCCAGCCTTTGCGGTCCACCAGCTCGGTCTGCATCATGGCGATCTGCCCGGCCGGCCCGCCGAAGGACAGGCAGCCGAGCTTGAACCAATACGCCAGCGCTTCGGAAAAACTCGGCGTGTTCACGTGCGTCATCCTTTCGGCGGCCATCCGTGCTTTTCGTCGACGGCCGATTTGGCCCAGGCGTAAAGCGCGTCGTACAACACGAATCCCTGGCGCAGCATCGCATGGTCGTCGGCGGGATTCATCGCCGAAAGCCCGAGCGACAGGGC
>JAMNXK010000149.1 GCA_023653245.1 Tagaea sp. | reverse complement strand
TGTTCTCGCCGCGAGTCTGGCGCTGGCCGCGCCGCTCGCCGCCCAGACCCCGCCGCAAGCCGACAGCCCGGACGCGATCGCCCGCGAGGGCATCGCCAAACTGCTCCAGGCGCTCAAGCTGTTCGTCGATAACCTTCCCCAATACGCCGCCCCCGAAATGGACGCGGAGGGGAACATCGTGATCCGGCGGCTGAACCCGCCGCGCGCGCGCGCCGCACCGCCGCCCGACGGTTCGATTCCGCTGTAGACTCCCGCGCATGCTGGAACGCTTGCGCGGCTGGGCCCGGGTTCTGAAACGCGACGTGGGTGCCTTGTGGCTCGCCGCGCGCGATCCGCGCACGCCCGCACTCGCCAAGTTCGTGGCGCTGGCGACGGCCGCTTACGCCTTGAGCCCGATCGACTTGATCCCCGATTTCATCCCGGTGCTCGGGCTGCTCGACGATCTGATCCTGGTGCCCGCCGGGCTGTGGCTGGCGCTGAAACTGATTCCGGCCGATCTGATGGCCGAGCTCCGCGCCGCGGCCGAAACGCGCGCGCGGCCCGTCTCCCGCGTCGCCGCCGGCGTGGTGGTTCTGCTGTGGCTCGCCGGCGCGGTCGCGATCCTGTGGGCCGTGGCGGCCGCGTGAGACCTGCGGTAGATTTGCCGCCATGCCGACCGACGATCCCAGACCCGGAAAACGCCCGCGCCCGACCGAGGCGGCGGCGGAAGCGTCCGCGCCCGCGCCAACCACGACGCGCGACGATCCGGCTTTCGCGCAATATTGGGATCCCAAACTGCACGCCGCCGCGCGCAAGCGGCGCAAGGGCCTCGCGAAAGTCCTGGCGGAGTTGCACGCGAAGTATCCGCCGCCGAAGGACCCGAAGAAGCGCGCCAAGCTCAACGATCATCGCTATCTCTACGACAAGTTCGGTTTGCCGAAGTGAACGCTTTGTTCGTCGATTCGTCGGCGATCGTGGAAATCCTCTCCGGCGGGCAGGAGGAAATGGACTGCCGCGCCAAACTCGCCGCAAGCCCCATCCTTTTTTCTTCACCTACCGTCTATCTCGAATCCGGGCTCGTGATGGTGGGCGGCCGGCATTGGCAGCGCGGCGATTTCGAGTTCGGCTATCGTTCTTTCGACTTCATCGAAATCCCGATTGATGCCGAGATCGGGCGCCTCGCCCTCGACGCGTTCGAGCGCTACGGCAAAGGCCGGCACAAGGCGAAGCTCAATTTCGGCGATTGCTTGAGCTACGCGACCGCGCGGCGGCACGGGCTGGCGCTGCTCTATGTCGGGCGCGACTTCGCCGCGACGGATGTCGCGCGGGCCTGAAACGAAAAACCCCGGGCGTCGCCGCCCGGGGTTTCGTCGTCGTCGCGAAGGCCCGACGGGTTACGCGGCCTTGAGCAGCCCGCGCAGCACGTAGGGCAGAATGCCGCCGTGGCGGTAATACTCGACCTCGTCGAGCGTATCGATCCGGCACAGCAGATCGACGGTTTCCTTCGCACCCGAGGCGCGCGTGATGGTCATCGTCACCTTCATGCGCGGCTTGATCCCGCCCGACACGCCGGTGAGATCGATCGTCTCCGAACCGTCGAGCTTGAGCGTCTGGCGCGTCGTGCCTTCCGGGAACTGCAAGGGCAGCACGCCCATGCCGACCAAGTTCGAGCGATGGATGCGCTCGAAGCTTTCCACGATCACGGCCTTCACGCCCAGCAGCATCGTGCCCTTCGCCGCCCAGTCGCGCGACGAGCCGGTGCCGTATTCCTTGCCGGCGAAGATCACCAGCGGCGTGCCGCGCGCCTTGTACTTCATCGCCGCGTCGTAGATCGACATGACCTCGCCTTCGGGCATCAGCTTGGCCATGCCGCCCGTCGTACCCGTCGCCGCCTCGTTCTTCAGGCGGATATTGGCGAAGGTGCCGCGCATCATGATCTCGTGATTCCCGCGGCGCGCGCCGAAGGAATTGAAATCCGCGGGCCGCACCTGGCGCTCGGTCAGGTAGTTGCCCGCCGGCCCGTCCTTTTTGATGTTGCCCGCCGGCGAGATGTGGTCGGTGGTGATCGAATCGCCGAGCAAAGCGAGCGGCCGGGCACCCTTGATGTCGGCGAAGCCGCCGGCTTCCTTGGGCAGTTCCTCGAAATAGGGGGCGAGCTTCACGTAGGTCGAGCCGTCCTCCCATTTGTAGGTCATGCCCGAGCCGCCGCCCATCTTCTGCCACATCGCGTCGCCCTTGAAGACGTCGGCATAGCGGTTGCGGAACATCGCGGGCGTGAGCGTCTTGCGGATCGTGTCGGTGATCTCCTGGTTCGTGGGCCACACGTCCTTGAGATAGACCGGGCCGTCCTTGCCCATGCCCAGCGGTTCGGTGGTGATGTCGCGCAGCATCGAGCCCGCGAGCGCATACGCCACGACCAGCGGCGGCGAGGCGAGGTAGTTCGCCTTGACCTGCTGGTGCACGCGGCCTTCGAAATTGCGGTTGCCCGAGAGCACGGCCGTGACCGTCAGATCGCCCTTGTCGATCGCCTCGGCCACCGGCTCGGGCAGCGGGCCCGAATTGCCGATGCAGGTCGTGCAGCCATAGCCCGTGAGCTGGAAGCCCAGCGCGTCGAGATGCTGCTGCAAGCCCGCGGCGATCATGTAGTCGGTGACGACTTGCGAGCCGGGTGCGAACGACGTCTTCACCCACGGCTTGACTTTCAGACCCTTGGCGACCGCGTTGCGCGCGACCAAGCCGGCGGCGATCAAGACCGCGGGGTTGGAGGTGTTGGTGCACGAGGTGATCGCCGCGATCACCACGTCGCCGTTCTTCAGCGTGTAGCCGCCCGCGGCCGAAACCGGCACGCCATCCTTGGCGTTCTTGGGGCCGAGCAATTCGGGCAGCGCCTTTTCGAAGCCCGACTTGGCCGCCGACAGGGCGATCTTGTCCTGCGGGCGCTTGGGCCCGGCGAGCGAAGGCTCGACGGTGGCCATGTCCAGTTCCAGCGAGTCGGTGAACACCGGATCGGGCGTGGACGCGTCGCGCCACATGCCTTGCGCTTTGGCATAGGCTTCCACGAGCTTTACGCGCGAAGCGTCGCGGCCGGTGAAGTTCAGGAACGAGATCGTCTCGGCGTCGATCGGGAAGAAGCCGCACGTGGCGCCGTATTCGGGCGCCATGTTGGCGATGGTGGCACGGTCGGCGAGCGACAGCGCGTCGAGGCCCGGGCCGTAGAACTCGACGAATTTGTTGACCACGCCCTTCTTGCGCAGCATCTGCGTGACGGTCAGCACCAGGTCGGTGGCCGTCATGCCTTCCTTGAGCTTGCCGGTGAGCTTGAAGCCGATCACCTCGGGGATCAGCATCGACACGGGCTGGCCGAGCATCGCGGCTTCCGCCTCGATGCCGCCCACGCCCCAGCCGAGCACGGCCATGCCGTTGACCATGGTGGTGTGGCTGTCGGTGCCGACCAGCGTGTCGGGATAGGCGTAGGTCGTGCCGTCGCCGTCTTGCGTCCACACGGTCTGCGCCAGGTATTCGAGATTGACCTGGTGGCAGATGCCCGTGCCGGGCGGCACGACGCGGAAATTCGAGAACGCCGCCTGGCCCCAGCGCAGGAAGGCGTAGCGCTCGCCGTTGCGCTCGTATTCGACGTCGACGTTCTTCTTGAAGGAATCGGCGCCGCCGAAATGATCGACCATCACCGAATGGTCGATGACCAGATCGACGGGCGAGAGCGGGTTGATCTTGCGCGGATCGCCGCCCATGGCGACCATCGCGTCGCGCATGGCGGCGAGATCGACCACGGCGGGCACGCCGGTGAAATCCTGCATCAGCACGCGCGCGGGGCGGTAGGCGATTTCGCGCGTCGATTTCTTGTCCTGGACCCAGGCCGACATGGCCTTGACGTCGTCGACGGAGACGGTGCGCCCGTCTTCCCAGCGCAGCAGATTCTCGAGCAGCACCTTCAGGGACATCGGCAGGCGTTCGATGCCGGTCACCCCGGCGGCGGCGGCCGCTTCGAGGCTGTAATAGGCGTACGCCTTCCCATCGACGGTCAGGGTGCGGCGGGTCTTGAGCGTGTCTTGGCCGAAAGCGGGCATGGTCCATGTCCTCGGTTGCGGGCGGCCGTTGCGGCCCTCCCGGGAGGCCCTTGACGTAGCACGGAAAGGGTTGCGGAATGAAGGTGTTGCCGCATCAGTCTCCCGTTAACCTTTGCGGGCGCAAGCTAGCCCTCGAAGCAACGCGGATCGGAGCCGAGCGACGTGATTCCGAGCAACGAAACGCAAGGTCTTGGCGTGCGCGCGCTCGACGTGGGGCGGTTGCGCTGGATTCTGCTCGGCTTGGTCGCGGGCTTGGGGGTGGCGATCGGATTCGTCTTCTTGATCGCCATCCGCTCGGCCCACGACAGCACGCAAGCGACGGCGTCGCGTCAGGCCGCGACCTTCGCGCGCACCTTGGAGGAGCACGCCGTGCGCAGCCTGGGCGCCGCCGACGCCGCTTTGACCGCACTGGTCGAGGCGCTGGAAGGGCGCGGTCCGTTCGCTGGGATGGATCCCGGCGCCTTGATGCGCGATCGTCGCGACACCGTGCCGGGGGCGATCGCGGTGTCGTGGATCGCTGCCGATGGCGGGCTGCGGCTCGACTCCCAAGCGTACGGCTTGGCGGCGATGGATTTTTCCGCGCAATCCTATTTCCAAGCGCATAGCGCGAATGCCGAGCTCGGGCTTTACGTGTCGCCGCCCGCTTTCGATCGCGGCCGGAGCGTCTGGACGATCCTGCTGTCGCGCCGGCTGGCCGGGGCCGACGGCGCGTTCGCCGGCGTTGTCGTCGTGGCGCTCGACGCCGGATTCTTCAACGCCTATTACGCCAGCCTCGATGTCGGCTCGGGCGGGGCGATTTCGCTGTGGCGCGACGACGGCATGCTCCTGGCCCGGCACCCGCTCGATCCCGCGATATTGGGCCGCGTTTTCGCGGGCCAGCCGCTCCATCGCGGGCTGCTGGCGGGTTTGTCCGAGCAAACGCACCGCGTGGTGTCCCCCATCGACGGCGTGGCGCGGCTGCAATCGTGGCGGCGCGTGCAGGGTCTGCCGTTGGCGGTGTCCGTCGCCTATGCCGAGGCGGGCTATTTGACGCCGCTGCGCGAGGCGGTGCGCGTGCAGATCGCGGCGGCTTCGGCCGGTGCGGCGCTGGTGGTGGCGTTGGCGCTGCTGTTGTGGTTCCAGCTCGGCCGCCTGCAGCGCCTGGACGCCGAGCGCCGGTCCGACGCCGAGCGTCTGGCCCAGTCGCGCCGCCAGCTGCGCACGGTGGTCGATTCGGTGCCCGCCATCATCAACGCCAAGGACGTGTCGGGCCGCTACACGCTGATGAACGCCTACCAGGCGGCGGTGTTCGGAGTCCGCCCGCGCGATGCGATCGGCAAACGTCTGGCCGATTTCGTCGATCCCGCGTTCGCCGCCGGGGTCGAAGCGCGCGAGCGCGAGCTGATCGACCGCGGCCGCGAGATCCGCGACCAGGAGGAAAGTTTCCCCGACGCGCAAGGCCGCTTGCGCCATTTCCTGACCAGCAAAGTGCCGGTCTTCGACGATTCGGGCGCGGTCGCCCAATTCGTTTCGGTCGCCACGGACGTCACGCGCGTGCGCGAGATGGAGCGCCTCGCGCGCGCGGCCGAATCGCGGCTGCGCGCCGCCCTCGAATCGATCCCCGAAGGCTTCGCGATCTTCGACGAGAGCGACCGCCTGGTCGTGGCCAACCGGCCCTACGCGGAGATGTTCGCCGGTCTGGACGATCCCGCCGCGATCCAAGGCATGAGCTTCGAGGATCTGGTCCGGCTGTCGGTGGCGCGCGGCGAACCGCTCGATCCGGGCTACGACGCGGCCGGGTGGATCGCCGAGCGCGTGCGCCGGCATCGCGAAGGCGACGGCGCGCCGAGCGTGCTCAAGATCGCCGGCGGACGGACGATCACGGTCTCCGAGCGCCACGTGCCCGGCGTGGGCATCGTCGGCGTGCGCACCGACGTGACGCGG
>JAMNXK010000148.1 GCA_023653245.1 Tagaea sp. | reverse complement strand
CGTTGGCCCCGCCGGTGACAAGCGCGATCTTATTCTTGAGTTCGTTCATCGTCTCACAAAGTCCCCAAGGGCGAAGCGTCCTTGGCGTAGCCGAGCGGTTTGAGCGAGTCCAGGATTTCGCCCAAGACCGTCGGATCGTCGATCGTCGCGGGCTGTTTGTAGGCTTGGCTGTCGGCGATCTTCTGCATCGTGCCGCGCAGGATCTTGCCCGAGCGCGTCTTGGGCAAACGCTTGACCACCACGGCCTGTTTGAACGCGGCGACGGGCCCGATCTTGTCGCGGACCAGGGCCACGATCTCTTTCACGATCTCGGTCTCGGGGCGGTTGACGCCGGATTTGAGCACCACGAATCCCAGCGGCACTTGGCCCTTCAGCTCGTCGGCGGCACCGATCACCGCGCATTCGGCGACGTCGCGGTGCCCGGCGAGCACCTCTTCCATCTGGCCCGTCGACAGGCGATGGCCGGCGACGTTGATCACGTCGTCCACCCGCGTCATCACATAGACATAGCCGTCCGCGTCGACATAACCGGCGTCGCCGGTTTTGTAGTAGCCGGGATACTCGGCGAGATAGCCGTCGAAATAGCGTTTCTCGGCGTTCCACAAGGTCGGGAACGTGCCCGGCGGCAGCGGGAGTTTCCCGACCAGCGCGCCGATCTCGCCCGTTTGCATCGGATGCCCGTCGGGGCCGAGCACGGCCACGTCCCAGCCGGGCATCGCTTTGGTCGGCGAGCCGGGCTTCACGGGGAAGACTTCGAGCCCGAGCGGGTTGGCGCAGATCGCCCAGCCGGTTTCGGTCTGCCACCAATGGTCCACGGTCGGGCGCTTGAGCTTGTCGATCGCCCATTCGAGCGTCGGCGGATCGCAGCGCTCGCCGGCCAGGAACAGATACTTGAAGTTCGACAGATCGTATTTGCCCATCAGCGCCGCGTCGGGATCTTCCTTGCGGATGGCGCGGAACGCCGTCGGCGCCGTGAACAAGGTCTTCACCTTGTGCTGCTGGATCACGCGCCAATACACGCCCGCGTCGGGCGTGCCCACGGGCTTGCCCTCGAACAGGATGGTCGTGCAGCCGCGCAGCAGCGGGCCGTAGCAGATGTAAGAATGGCCGACGACCCAGCCCACATCCGACGCGGCCCAGAACACCTCGCTGGTATCGGTGTCGTAGATCGCCTTCATCGAATAGTTCAGCGCCACGGCGTGGCCGCCATTGTCGCGCACCACGCCTTTGGGCTGGCCGGTGGTGCCGGAGGTGTAGAGGATATAAAGCGGATCGGTCGCGGCCACGGGCACGCAATCGGCGGGTTGGGCGGCGGCTTCGGCTTCGGCCCAGTCGTGATCGCGGCCGGCGACCAGATCGCAGGTCAATTGCGGGCGCTGGAAGATCAAGCACGCGGCGGGCTTGTGGCGCGCGATGGCGATGGCGCCGTCGAGCAGCGGCTTGTAGGGCACGGTCTTCGCCCCTTCGATTCCGCACGAGGCGCTGACGATCGCCTTGGGCGTGCAATCGTCGATGCGCACGGCCAATTCGTTGGCCGCGAAACCGCCGAACACCACGGAGTGGACGGCGCCCAGCCTTGCGCAAGCGAGCATGGCGATCAGCGCTTCGGGGATCATCGGCATATAGACGATCACCCGATCGCCCTTGGCCACGCCCTTGGCCGCGAGCGCGCCGGCGACCGACGCCACGCGGGTTTTCATCTCGGCGTAGGTCAGGGTGCGGATCGTGTTGGTGACGGGGCTGTCGTAGATCACCGCCGCCTGGCCGCCGCGACCGGCGGCGACGTGGCGGTCGATCGCGTTCCAGCACGTGTTGAGCTCGCCGCCCGCGAACCAGCGATAGAGCGGCGCCTTGGCCGAATCGAGCACCCGATCCCATTTGCGGGTCCAGTCGATGCCCTGGGCGATCTCGCCCCAGAAGCCTTCGGGATCTTTGCGCGAGCGCGCATGGATGGCGGCGTAATCGGTCATGGCTCCCCCCGGCGATTGGTTGCGGCCGACTCTGCCCGCCAAGCCCCTGGTTGGGAAGGGGGGGACGTGGCATGAATCGCCTCTCGTCAGGGAGAATCGCCATGGCCGCCAAGAAAAAGCCCGCGACCAAGCGTCGCAAGCCGGTTCCGGCGGCGCGCAAGCTCTCCAAATGGCCCAAGCTTTCCAAATGGGAAGCCGATCTCGGGCGCAACGCGGCGAATTACGAGCCGCTCTCGCCGGTCACCTTCCTGGCGAGAGCCGCGGCGACCTGGCCCAAGCGCGTCGCCGTCCGCCACGGCGCCATCACCCGGAGCTGGGCCGAGACGCATGCGCGCTGCCGCAAGCTCGCCTCGGCTTTGGCGCGAGCCGGGATCAAGCGCGGCGACACGGTGGCGCTGATGGCGCCCAACATCCCGGCCGCCTACGAGGCGGCGTTCGGCGTGCCGATGGCGGGCGCGGTGCTCAACGCGATGAACATCCGTCTCGACGCCGACACGATTGCCTTCATGCTCGATCACGGCGAAACCAAGCTGCTGCTGACCGACACCGAATTCGCCCCCGTCGTCGAAAAGGCGATCGCCAAAGCCAAGCGCAAGCCGATCGTCATCGACATCGCCGATCCCGAAGGGCCCGGCGGCAAGCGCCTGGGCGGGACCGAGTACGAGGATTTCGTCGCGGGCGGCGACATCGATTTCGTGCCGCTCCGCCCACGCGACGAGTGGGACGCGCTCACACTCAACTACACCTCGGGCACGACCGGCGATCCCAAGGGCGTGGTCTATCACCATCGCGGCGCCTATCTGAACGCGATGGCCAACGTGCTGGTCTGGAACCTCGCGCATCACCCGGTCTATCTGTGGACCTTGCCGATGTTCCATTGCAACGGCTGGTGCTTTCCCTGGACCATCGCGGCGATGGCCGGCACCAATGTGTGCCTGCGCCGCATCGACGCCGCGCATATTTTCTCGGCGCTCGAGCGCGAAGCGGTCACGCATCTGTGCGGCGCGCCCATCGTGATGAACATGCTGATCAACGCGCCCGAAGCCTTGCGCGCCACGCCGGCGCGCACCGTCGAGATCATGACGGCCGCCGCCCCGCCGCCGCCCGCGGTGATCGAAAAGATGGAGCGCATGGGATTCCACATCACCCATGTCTACGGCCTGACGGAAGTTTACGGGCCGGCGGTCGTGTGCGCCTGGCACGACGAATGGGACGCGCTCGCGCCCGACGCGAAGGCCGTGATGAAGTCCCGCCAGGGCGTGCGCTATCCCGTGCTCGAAGGCTTGATGGTCGCCGACGAAAAGACGCTCGAACCCGTGCCGTCGGACGGCACGACGATGGGCGAGGTGTTCATGCGCGGCAACGTGGTCATGAAGGGTTATCTGAAGAACCCGAAGGCGACGGCGAAATCCTTCAAGGGCGGCTGGTTCCACACCGGCGATTTGGGCGTGATGCATCCCAACGGCTATATCGAGCTGCGCGACCGCTCGAAGGACATCATCATCTCGGGCGGAGAGAACATCTCGACCATCGAGGTGGAGGGCGCGCTCTACAAGCATCCCGCCGTGCTCGAAGTCGCGGTCGTGGCGCGGCCCGACGAAAAATGGGGCGAAACGCCGTGCGCCTTCGTCATGCTCAAAGACAACGCCTCGGCGACGGCCGAAGAGCTGATCGCCTTCGCGCGCGCGCATCTGGCGGGCTACAAGGTTCCGCGTACCGTCGTATTCGGGCCCTTGCCCAAGACCAGCACCGGCAAGGTCCAGAAATTCGTTCTGCGCGAAAAGGCCAAGGCGCTATAGTCGGACATGGCAGACCAACTCCGAAAATTTTCGGCGAATTCGACGGTTTTTCGCGAAGGCGAGACCGGCGATTGGGCGTGCTTGGTGCGCGCCGGGCAGTTCGAATTGTTCAAGGGCGCGGGCGAGGAGAAGAAAGTCCTCGCGGTCACCGGGCCGGGAACCGTCTTCGGCGAGCTCGCACTGATCGACAAAGGCCAGCGCATGGCCTCGGCGCGCTGCGTGGAGGCGGGCGAGCTGATGTTGATCGACCGCGTGCGGTTCCTGCAGAAAATCGCCGCGTTGTCGCCGGGCCAGCGCGGGGTCTACAACGAGCTGCTCGGCTTCGTGCGCGAGACGCCGGTGTGGGTCGCGCCGAAATACGGCGATCCGCCGATCGAGATGACCGACAAGGCCAAGCGCGTGGCTGCGGTGCTGCCGCAGATCGAGAAGGCCAAGCTGCTCGAGACCGGCGACAATTTCCTGGACGTGCTGACCAAAACGCTCGTGCACTACGCCAAGCGCCGCCTGCCGCCGCCGGCGTAGAAACCGGTCAGCGCGACCAGTCCACCGTCGCCAAGCCCGGTACGCGCTCGAATTCGCGCCGGTTGGCGGTAACCAGCGCCAGACCGCGTCGGCGGGCTTGGCCGGCGATCAGCACGTCGTAGGGCCCGATGGGCTTGCCCAGGCACTCGAGTTCGGCGCGGATCTCGCCCGCTTCGGCCGCATCGTCGTGATCCAAGGGCAGGATCGCGATCGAAGCCGCGAAGAACTTCTCCAGGCGCGCTGCATTCCGGTTCGGGTCTCGGCTCTTGGCCACCCCGAAGCGAAGCTCGAAGACCACGACGCTCGAAACGAACAGCGCGGTGCCGCGCGAGAGTTCCGTGTCCAGTCGCGCGGCGACCGTCGGCGCGCGCGCACCGAGCGCGTCGATCACGACGTTCGTATCGAGGCAGAACACCCGCTACTCGTCGAAGTCCGGACCGGGCGGCATTGGCGGTTGCTCGGGGCGGCCCTCCGGCAAGAAGTCTTTCGCACCCAAGGCATTGAGATCGGCGCGCCACGCCTTCACATCGAAGGCCGGCGGGCGGATCGGCTCCAGAATGATCTTCGCGCCCGCGCGGCTGACGCGGACTTCCTTGCCGGGGAGCCGGAACTCCTTGGGCAGGCGCACGGCTTGGCTGCGTCCATGCATGAAGATCTTGGCGGTGTTCGGCGGCGCGCGCATCTGCGAACTCCAGGCGATAGATACCAAGAGTATATATCATGGCAGGCCGTGCGTCGAGGCGGCGTGCTGGGGCGTCGAAAACGAAACGGCGCCCGAAGGGGCGCCGTCCGCGAAGGGTCGGTGAATCCGGGAAGGTTCAGTGGGTCAAGCGATTGAGCTCGTCCTTGATTCGGAGCTTTTCCTTCTTGAGCTGGGCGAGGGCGATGGTACTGGGCGCGGGGCGCGCTTCTTCGCGCGTGAGGTCTTGTTCGAGCTTGGCGTGTTTGGCTTCGAGCGATCGAATGCGTTCGGACATCGGCATTGCCTCTACCTCCTGCATCTATGGTCGCGACCCTTCCTTGACTCGAATCCTACGCCCGTCTCGTGGCGGTCGGCAAGACGATGTGTGACGAAAATCTTCCGGTACCGTTAACGTCTTGTTGATGCGGCGCGGGAGTCGGTTGACCGGCTTCGCATCTTCGCCGCTTCGGCAAGAATCTTGCGCGTTCGCGCGCCGCGTGCCGCGTTACCCAAGACGGATCGCAAGACCGCGCGCGGATCTGCCGGCGCATCGATTCGGGGGCGCGCATGGCGCGCCAGTTCCGCGAGCTGGGCGCGTTCGGCGGCGAGCTCCAGGCGTTTGATCCGGGTGCGGAGCTTCTCCCACTCGGCGCGACCTTTCAGCGCGCGGCGCAACCCGCGCAGCTTCAGCACAGCGGCGTCGCGCCACGCGGCCGACACGGCGCGCCAGCGTCGAAGATCGGGCGCGCCCCGCCCGCGCTCGGCGTGCCAGACGATCGCGAGCAGCAAGGGGATGTCCGCACCGTGCCGGTCTTGCAGCGCCAGACAGGCCTCGGCCACGCCGGGCCTTGCGTACAGCGCCACCGCGAAGCCCCATAAATCGGCCGCTCGCGCCCGGGGCCCCGGGCCTGTTATATTGCGGCGCATATGGACGACCCGGTCTTCGAAGAAATCCGCCGCAACATAGCGGAATTGCGCACCGAACACCGCGATCTCGACGACGTGATCGCGCGCGTGTTGGAGCATCCGCCGGT
>JAMNXK010000147.1 GCA_023653245.1 Tagaea sp. | reverse complement strand
GCCGGGCCACGTCCGACCACGCGGCTTGGCGCTGGGCGGCTTCGAGGTCGGTCACGTCGTCGAACGTGGCGACCAGGCCGAGCGTACCGTCGCCCAGCCGCGCCTTGGCGATGCGCACGACGAAGGTGCGGCGCGCGCCGTCGCGCTGCACGTGGACTTCGCCTTCGGCGGGCTTGTCCGCACCGGCGGCGGCTTCGACCAGCGGCGCCATCTCGAGCGCGATATCGCCGAGCTTCTCGCCGTGCCGCGCGTCGAGATCGACGCCGATCAGCCGCGACGCCGAAAGATTGGAGAACGCGATCCGCCCCTCCTCGTCCAAACCCACGACCCCAGCCGAAACGCCGGCGAGCACGGCCTCGGTGAAGCGCCGGCGATTCTCGATCTGGCCGCTGGCTTCGACGAGTTCGCGGCGCTGGCTCTCGATCTCGCCGGTCATGCGGTTGAAGGCGCGCGACAGCGTGCCGATTTCGTCGTCCGAAGCGGTCTCGGCCACGCGCGCGGAGAGATCGCCCTCCCGCACCCGATCGGCCGCGACGATGAGGGCCCCGACCGGCCGCGCCAGGCCGTTGGCCACGCCCAGACCGATCCAAATCGCCGCGAGCAAGAGCAGCATCGCCACGACCACGAACATCACCGCGAAGGTGACCTGGAAGCCCGAGCGTTTCCCTTCGATCGCTTCGTAGGTGCGCACCGCCAAGCGCGTGCGATCGACGTGCTGGACGACCCGCGGCTCGACGAAGCGCCCGACCAGCAGGAACATTTGATCGAATCCATCGACGCGCGCGAGGGCGCGCACCCGATCGGTCAACGATCCGCCGTCCTCCGAACGCTCGGGCGTGAAAACCACCACTTCGCCGACCCGCGCGCGGTCCAGCGCCCAGAACGGGACGACCTCGAACTGCAGCGACAGCGTGAAGCCCGCGCGCGCATGGACTTGGCCGCGCCCGTCGAACACCACCGCCTCGGTCAGCGCGCGGATCTGCGCTTGGGTCTCGACGAGTTCCTGCAGGCGCTGGCGATCGAGAACGCCGAGGGTGCCTTCGCGCGCGACGTCGGCGGCCATCGCCTGGATGTCGCCGCGGATGTTGGAGCGGTGCTCCTCCAGATAGGTTTCGGCCGCCGCGAGAGATTCGCGCAACGTGTCGCGCACCGGATCGGAGAACCAAGCTTGGACGCCCAGATTGAAGAACAGCGCGGAGGCCACCGCCATGATCACCGCCGGCGCGCCGGCGAGCACCGCGAACAACGCCACCAGCCGCACATGCAGCCGCGCGCCCGCCAGGCCGCGCCGGCGCTGGATCCAAAGCTTGACGAGTTCGCGCGCCACCACGGTGCCCAGCGCCAGCAGCAGCGCGAGGTTCACCGTGAGCAGCAGCACAAGGCGGGGTTCGTCGGGCCCCTCCTCCGCCGTCGCGACGAGATAGGTCACCACGCCCGCGATGACCGACAGAATCGCGAGCAGAAAGGCGAGCTTGCGGCCCAGCCCGGAGTGCCGCGCCCAAAGGTTCAATCGCGCGGCCCAAGAAGGCGGCGCCGAAATCGGCATGTCGCTGGGAATGTCCGTCATCCTGCCCCGCGCGCGAGGGCGCGGCGGCTACTTTAGGCCGCGCACGACCTGTATGTCCAACTCGCGGATTTTCTTGCGCAGGGTGTTGCGGTTGAGGCCGAGCAGCTGGGCGGCCTTGATCTGGTTGCCGCGCGTGGCCGACAGCGTGAGCGCCAGCAGCGGCCGCTCGAGTTCGCGCAGGACGCGATCGTAGACGCCCGGCGGCGGCAACCCGTCCTTGTGCGCCTCGAAATAGGCGCGCAAATGCCGCTCGACCGACGCGCCCAGCGATTCGTCGGTGGGCGCGACGTCGATCGACGGCGCGGGTGCGGCGTCGGTCAATTCGGCTTCGACCACGTCGACGCCGATGACTTCTTGCGTGTAGAGCGCGGAGAGGCGCCGGATCAGGTTCTCGAGTTCGCGGACATTGCCGGGCCAGCGATGCTGCTTGAGCCGGTCCATCGCCCCGGCGTCGATGACCTTGGGCGGCAGGCCTTCGGTCGCGGTGGTTTGCAGGAAATGGCGGACCAGCAGCGGCACGTCGTCCGCGCGCTCGCGCAACGGCGGCAGGCGGATCGGCACGACGTTCAGGCGATAGAACAAATCCTCGCGGAACAGGCCCTGGCGGACGAGCTGGCGCAAATCGCGGTGCGTGGCGGCGACGATGCGCACGTCGGCGCGGATGCGCGCGCGTCCGCCCACGGTCGTGTATTCGCCCTCCTGCAGAACGCGCAGCAGCCGCGTCTGCGCTTCGATCGGCATGTCGCCGATCTCGTCGAGGAACAGCGTGCCGCCCTGGCTTTGCTCGAACCGGCCCGCGTAGCGCGAGGTGGCCCCGGTGAAAGCGCCCTTCTCGTGGCCGAACAGCTCGCTTTCGATGAGTTCGCGCGGGATCGCGGCCATGTTGAGCGCCACGAACGGGCCGTTGCGGCGCTTGCCGTAATCGTGCAGCGCGCGCGCGACCAATTCCTTGCCGGTGCCGGACTCGCCCGCGATCATCACGGTCAGGTCGGTGCCCATCAAGCGCGCGAGCACGCGATAGATTTCCTGCATCGCCGCCGAGCGGCCGATCAGGGGCAGCTTCTCGTCCGGCTCTTCGGGATGCGCGTCGCCGTCGGCGGCGGGCGCGGGCCGGGGTGCCGTCAGCGCGCGCTCGACGACCGACACGAGTTCTTTCAGATCGAAGGGCTTGGGCAGATACTCGAACGCGCCGCGTTCGGTCGCCTTGATGGCGGTCAGCAGCGTGTTCTGCGCGCTCATGACGATCACGCGCAGCTCCGGCCGGATCTTGCGGATGCGCGGCACCAGATCGAGCCCGTTCTCGTCGGGCATCACCACGTCGGTGATGACCAGATCCCCGTCGCCGTCGGCGACCCATTTCCACAGCTGCGAGGCATGGCCCGTCGTCCGGACCTCGTGCCCGAGCCGGCCCAGCGCCTGATTGAGGACGGTCCTGATCGCCTTGTCGTCGTCCGCGACCAGAATGGTGGCTTGTGCCATCGGCTTCGTTCCGTCCATTTTCGCTTACTCGACCGTCGCGCCGTTGGCGATCGGCAGGCGGACGCGGAACACCGTGCGCCGCGGCTGGCCGTCGAACTCGATCACGCCGCCATGGTCGCCGACGATCTTGGCGACCAAAGCAAGTCCCAGGCCAGTCCCCTTCTTCTTGGTCGTGATGAAGGGTTCGAACAGATGCGGCCGGATTTCTTCGGGAATGCCTTCGCCGTTGTCCTGCACCGAGACCACCAGCGGCAGCGATACGCGCTGCGTGGTGCCGGGGACGGCGAAGCGCACGCCTTGCTGGAAGGCCGTGGCGAGCACGATCTCCCCGCCTTGGCGCGGACAGGCTTCGGCGGCGTTCTTGACCAGATTGAGGAATATCTGGATCAGCTGATCGCGCTGGCCCAGCACGGGCGGCAGCGAGGGATCGTAATTCTCGGCGAAGCGCACATGCCGGCCGAAACCGGCCTGGGCGAGCACGCGCACATGGCCGAGCACGCGATGGATGTTCACCGGGCCCGTGTCCAGCGGCAGGCCGTCGCTGAACATTTCCATGCGATCGACCAGGGCGCGGATGCGATCGGTTTCGTCGCAGATGAGGCGCGTGAGCTCGCGGTCCTGCGGCTGCGCGGTCTGCTCGAGCAATTGCGCGGCGCCCCGGATGCCCGAGAGCGGATTCTTGACCTCGTGGGCGAGCATCTGCGCCATGGCGCCGACCGAGCGCCCGGCGTTGCGATGGACGAGCTGGCGGCCGATCTTGCCCGCCATCGTACGGCGTTGGAGCATCAGCGCCACCTGGCCCTCGGGCCCGTCGCCGACATAGCCCGCGCGCACCGATACGAGCTGATGGCCGATGCGCGGGCTTTCGATGGCGACTTCGTCCTCGGACACCGACGCGCCGTGCTTGCGCGCTTGCAGCAACACACCGAAGACCGGGTTGTCGGCGGGCACGAAATCCGCGAGGCGGCGGCCGATCAACAGATTGGCGCCGGCTTCGAAAAAGCTTTCGGCGGCGGGATTGGCGTTGAGGATGCGGTCTTGCCCATCGAGCACCAGCACGGCGTCGGGCAAGGCCGCGAACACCGCCGCCATGTCGAGGGACGGCAAGCGCGCGGCGGCCGGCTTCAGCGGAATCGCGAGGGCCATTACGCGGCCTCCTTGAGGCCGGCGACCGATTCGCTCTCGGCGGACGGTTTCCAGCCCGCCTCGATCGCGCGACCCCAAGCCGCACGGACCATGTCTTTCACCGCCTCGGGCTCGGGCACGGTCATGACCTTGGCGCGGAACTCGGCGGCACCCGGAAAGCCGCGCGCGTACCAGCCCAGATGCTTGCGCGCCACGCGCTTGCCCGCGTCCACGCCGTAATGGGCGAGCATCGCGTCGTAGTGTTCGAGCACGATCGCCATTTGCGTCTCGAGATCCGGATCGATCGCGCGTTCGCCGGTGGCCAGGAAACGGATGACGTTGGCCGGGAACCAAGGCCGCCCGCACGCGCCGCGCCCGATCATCACGCCGTCGGCGCCCGATTGGCGCAGCGCCTCGGCGGCCGCGTCGTAGGTCGTTATGTCGCCATTCGCGAAAACCGGAATCGACACCGCGTCCTTCACGCGGCGGATCAGCGACCAATCGGCCTTGCCTTCGTAGAATTGCTGGCGCGTGCGCCCGTGGATGGCCAGCGACTTGATCCCGCTTTCCTGGGCGATGCGCGCGAGCTTGGGCGCGTTCAACGAATTATGGTCCCAGCCCAAGCGCATTTTGAGCGTGACGGGAATCTTCACCGCCTTGACCGTGGCTTCGAGGATGCGCGCGGCGAGCAGCTCGTCGCGCATCAGCGACGAGCCGGCATGGCCGTTCACGACTTTCTTCACCGGGCAGCCGAAATTGATATCGACGATCTGCGCCCCGCGATCTTCGTTGAGCCTGGCCGCTTCGCCCATCACCTGCGGCTCGCAGCCCGCGAGCTGCACGGCCATCGGAAACTCCTCGGGTGCGAACTCGGCCATGAGCAGCGACTGCCGCGTCGCGCGGATCATCGCTTGGCTGGCGATCATCTCGGACACGACCAGCCCGGCGCCGAAGCGCTTCACCAGACGGCGAAACGGCAAATCCGAGATGCCGGACAAAGGCGCCAACACGACCGGCGCGTCCAATTGGATGGGACCAATATTGATGCTCATTAATCGGGCATTCCGCCAGTGCTGGCTAGAGATTGAGCGGTTCTACCCCAGCGCAAAGCGCCTGGCAAGTCCGTGTTACGGATCCGCGTTCTTGCGCCGCAACACGCCAAAACTCATCTGAATTAAAGCGAAAAAAAGGCTTGTCTTCTGCGGCGCAAAATACACTTTTTAGCCGATAATGACGTCGGTCACGAACTTAACTCCCGGATACGCAAGGGTGAGCAGCAAATAAGCGAAAAGGACATAGCGCGCCGCGCGCCGTCCCGACATACCGCCCCGGCGATGGACGAAGAGCAATCCGGCGATCGCCAAGAACGTCGCGAAGGACAGCACCGTCTTGTGATCGAGCTTGAGCGGGGCGGCGAACGTAAACCACGACAGGATGCTGCCCGAGATCAACGCCACGGCCAGCACCGCGCCCGAGGCCATCAGCAGCTGGGCGAGCAGCGTCTCGCCCTCGGCGATCGACGGCAGGCGACGCGTGAACTCGGTCGGGCGCTTGGATTTGAGGGCGCGCTCCTGCAGGAACACGCCCAATCCGGCGACGGCGGACAGCGTCAGCAGCCCATAGGCGACCAGCGCCATCAACACATGGGCGACCAGCCACGCCTCGGGCGGCTGGCCGACCAAGGGTCGCTCGGGCGCGTGCTGCCAGATCGTGGCGAGTGCCGCCAGGCACACGAGATAGCCTGCCAGCAGCGGCGCCAGACGCTCCGCCCCGCGCGCCAACGCCACGAGACCGGCATAGCTCGCCATGCTGACCAGGATCGCGAGCCACAAAGCGCCCGCGAAGCCGGT
>JAMNXK010000146.1 GCA_023653245.1 Tagaea sp. | reverse complement strand
GCACGCCGGTCGAGCAGCGAGAAGGAGACCTGATTGGTGGCGATGGGAATGCCGTGCTTGAGCAGCAAGCGCAGATGATCGGTGTCGAAATTGGTGAGGCCGATGGCGCGGAACTTTCCTTCCGCGCGCAGCCGCGCCATCTCGACCAACGCGTCGAGATAGGCGGGGTGCCGGTATTGCCACCAATGGAACTGCATCAGGTCGATGCGCGGGATTCCCAGGCGCGCGAAAGACCGGCCCACACCTTCGGCCACGATGTCGGGCGTCATCGGTCCGGGCGGCGGGCACCATTTGGTGAAGGCGACCGCCGAAGCACCGCCCGCGAGCAAATGCCCGGCGATGTCTTCCGCACTGCCGTAGTGATCGGCCATGTCGAAGGCGTCGAAGCCCGCGCGGACATATTCCGCGAGGGCGGTGGCCGCCGCCGCGCGGTCGAGCGGCGGCCGGTCGCGTTCCATATCCGCGACTTGCCACAGCCCGGTCAGCAGACGCGGGACGAGGAGCCCCGGGACGAGCTCGACCCGGGGCGGCCTGTCGATGGTCATCAGCGCGGCGGCAGCTGGCGCTGGACGTCCTGCACTTCCTGCGTGGACATTTCGCCGACCGTGACGATGTTGCCGTCGGTGATGCGCCACTTGCGGAACGGCCCGGTGATGTCGCCGTGCTGGTCGAAGGTCACGGGGCCGATCACGCCCGCATAGGAGATCTTTCGACCATCGCGCAGCAGCTGCAGCGCGCGGCGGAACTCGGCCGGACCCGCGTGGATGACCTCCCCGCCGGCACCGGTCACTTCGCGGATCGCCGCGCGGATGGCGGCGGATTCCGCACGTCCCGCCTTGGCGATCGCCAGGCCCAGGATCGCGGCCGCGTCGTAAGCGCGGTCGGCGGCCGGCGCGTTCGCTTCGAAACCGCCGGACATGGGCGGATAGGCGCGCGCGAAATACTCGGTCGATGGCGTGCGCACCGTGCCCGAGGACGTGCCGAAAGCGTTGTTGAGGAAGCGCGGGCCGACGTCGCGGATGAAATCGGCGCTGTTCATGCCGTCGTTGAGCAAGAAGGTTTGCGCGCCGCCTTGCTGCAACCAGGTGCGCGCGATCGACGTGCCGTCGCCGGGATAGGAGACGAGATAGAGGGCCGGCGGCGCGCCTTGCATCGCGCGCGTGACCTCGGGCGCGTAGGACGGCTGGCTCGGGTTGTAGGGCACGGTCGACGTGATGCGCCCGCCCAGCGCCTCGTAGGCGCGGCGGAATTCGGCCACCATGTTGACGCCGAAATCGTTGTTCACATGGATGATGGCGAGCGTGCGCAAGCCCTGATCGATCGCGTATTTGGCGGCGGCCGTGCCTTGTAGCGCGTCCGAGGTGATGGTGCGGAAGAACACGCCGCGCGATCCGCCTTCGGCGGCGATGCGCGTGAGGGTGGGCGAGGAGGAGGCGGGCGAGATCTGCACCACGCCGGCTTGCGCGGTCACCGAGGTCAGGATCGGGAGCGACACCGAGGAGATGATTCCGCCGATGATCGCGGGCACGCGGCGCAGATCGACGAGCTGGCGCGCCTGATCGACGGCGACCGAGCCTTGGCTCTGCGCGTCGCGCAAATCGATCGCCAGACGGCAGCCGGCGACGCCGCCCGCCTCGTTGAGATCGTTGAAGGCGAGCTCGGCGGATTTGGACGCGGCCTGGCCGAAGCGGCCGGCGGGGCCCGTCAAGGAAACGACCATCCCGATCGTGTGGGTGCAGCCTTGCGCCAACGCGGGCGCGGGCTGGAACTGGGCGACGGCCGCGACGGCGCTGGCGGCGAGCAAAGCGAGAAGGCGCAAGATGGAGATCCTTTCCTGTGGGGGCCGGTCTTGGGGCCGGCGTCGGGGCTCAGTTTCGAAGCTCCGGCCCGGGTTTGCAAGCTTTCAGGCGATCCAGGTCTCGTGGACCAGCAGCCAGCGCAGACCGTTTGGCCCACCCGCATGGGGCTCGAAAACCGCGCTCGCACGGCGGCTCAACGGGCCCGGCCGGTTGAACTGGACCTCGTCGTAGCCGACGGCGATGAAACCCGGCCCGGCGGCGAGCGGGACGGGGTCGCGGATCTCGATGCGGAATTCCGGCCCGAAGGCCGCGCGGCGCGCGCGCAGCATGTCGAGAACGCCCGCCCGATCGAGCCGCGCGCCCGACGGACCGACCATCGAAAATCCGGGCGCGAACGCGGCTTCGAAGCGCGCGAAGACGGCGTCGTCGCCCACGCCCATCCAGCGCGCGAAAGCGTCGTGGAGCTCTTCGATTTCCTTGGTCGCGGTGGCGAGGTTCATGACCGGTTCAAATTGTACTTCATGATGCGGCCATGGCGGCCGTCTTTGTCGCGCTCGAGCGTGTAGCAATCGCCGCCGGGCCCGCGCCGTCGCGCGCGCACCGCGTCGATGGCGGCATGATCCGCCGCGTCGAGCGAGAAGCCGAACATGCCGAGATTGGCCTCGAGATGCGCGGCGTATCTCGCGCCGACGATGATGCCCGCGACATGCGGCCGGTCGAGCGTCCAGCGCCCGGCCACGCACGGGATCGTCGTGCCGTGCCGATCGGCGATCGACTTCAGCGCGCGCAGCAATTCCTGGAACAGGTCCCAGCCGCCGAAATCGTCGATGACGAGTTTGTATTTCACCAGCGAGCGGTTATGCGCCAAATCGGCGGGCTCGGCTTGGCCGAGCCACGCTTCCGACAGGAACCCGCCCGCCAGCGCGCCGTAGCACAGCAGTTTCACGCCCGCGCGCGCGCACAAGGCGGCCATGGCGCCCTCGGGCCGCGCGTCGAGCGGCGAGTATTGCGTCTGCATCGACACGAGGGGCACGCCCGCGTCGATCATCGCTTGCGTGTGGGGCGCGTCGAAATTCGTGGCGCCGATGCGGTCGATCTTGCCTTCGCGGGCGAGATCGGCGAGCGCCAGCGCGATCTCGACATGGCGCGGCACGGCGTAGTTCCACCAATGGAATTGCACGAGATCGAGCCGGTCCTGGCGCAAGCGCAGCAGCGAGCGCTCGATCGTTGTACGCACGTCGCGCGCCCCCATCGTCGGCAGGGAATCCCAATCGGGCACGAATTTGGTGTGGACCTTGAGCGCCGAAGCCGACCCGCGCCGTGCCTTCAGACGCGCGCGGAACTCGCCGATCAGTTCTTCGACGCCGGTGTAGATGTCGGCACAGTCGAACGTCGTCACGCCCGCGTCGACGAAAGCGAACATATCCTCGATCGCGCGCGTCCGGTCGACCTCGCCGTGGCCGCCGGCGAGTTGCCAGCCGCCGCGCAGCAAGCGCGAGATCTCGTAGCCCGGGGCGAGTTCCGCGCGTTCGACCTTCATTTGCGGACCGCCGTGGTCTCGGCGTGGCGGAAGCGCCTTTTGCCCAGCCGCGTGATCCGGAAACGCGACGGGCAGTTGGGGTCGGGGCAAGCGATCTCCGCGTCGGTCGACATCCAATCGTTCGGATCGGTGGCGCGCTGCTTGGCGGGCAGCAGCGGCAGCAAGGCCGCGAGCGAATAGAGCGAAAAGCCCTGACCCGGCGGCAAATGGAGCATCTCGCCGCGCAGCTCGAAATGGTCGCCCGGGTTTGCGCCGCACCAGATTTTGGCGCCCGCAGGCGCCACGACTTCGACCTTGAGGTCGTAAAGTTCGAAGGAGTCGTCCGCCATGAAGTACCTCGCTTGCGGGTGCGGCGGCCTTCATGCTCTATTCCGCGTTTCCGCGCAACGTTCCCCCCAAGACATGCTCCAAATCCGCGACCTCGCCAAACGCTTCGGCGGCAACCGCGCCGTCGATGGCGTGAGCTTCGACGTGCCCAAGGGCGCGATCGTCGGTCTGATCGGCCCCAACGGGGCGGGCAAGACCACGCTGTTCGGCTGCGTGGCGGGGTTCCACAAGCCCGATGCGGGCACGATCGCGCTCGACGGCGCGCGCATCGAAGGCTTGCGGCCCTCGGCCGTGCACGCCGCCGGTATTGCGCGCACGTTCCAGATCCCGCGCCCGTTTCCGGCGATGAGCGTGCTGGAGAACGTCGCCGTGGCCATCAAGCACCAAAGCGGCGAGCGCTTCTGGGACAATTGGCTGCGGCCCGCGCGCGTGGCGGCGGACGAGCGCGCGGCACGCGACAAGGCGCGCGCCTGGATCGATTTCGTCGGGCTTTCGCATTTGGAGAACGAGCCCGCGCGCGTGCTCTCGGGCGGGCAACGAAAACTCCTCGAACTGGCGCGTGCGATGGTTTCCGATCCGCAGCTTGTGCTGCTCGACGAGCCGGGGGCGGGCGTCAACCCGGCGCTGCTCGAACGCATCGTCGAGCGCATCGCCGAGATCAACCGGCGCGGCGTCACGTTCCTGATCGTCGAGCACAACATGGATCTGGTGATGTCGCTGTGCGATCCCATCGCGGTGATGGCGCAAGGCAAGTTGATCGCGTTCGGCGCGGCCGACGCGGTCCGCGCCGACGCGAACGTGGTCGAAGCCTATCTCGGCGGCGTGCCGGCATGAGCGCGCTCGCCGTCGAAAATCTCGAAGCCGGCTACGAGCCGGGCCTGGCCATCGTGCGTGGTGCTTCGCTGTCGGTCGAGGCGGGCGAGATCGTGGCGATCGTCGGACCCAACGGGGCGGGCAAGTCCACACTCGCCAAGGCGATCGCCGGGCTCGTGCCGATCTTCGCGGGACGCGTGCGATTGGCGGGCAAGGACATCGCCGGCGTGCCCGCGCATCTGCTCGCGCGCGCGGGCCTCGGCTTCGTGCCGCAGACCGAGAACGTGTTCGCGCCCTTGACGGTGGCCGAGAACCTCGAACTCGCGGCGTCGGTCGCGAAGATGCCGCGTACGCGTCTGGACGCGCTCTACGCGCTCTTCCCCGATCTCGACCGCGCGCGCGACACCGACGCGGGCCGCCTGTCGGGCGGGCAGCGCCAGATGCTGGCGATGGCGCGCGCGCTGGTGCCGAGCCCGCGGGCGATCATCCTCGACGAGCCCTCGGCCGGATTGTCGCCCAAGCTGGTCGCGCACGCCTTCGACAAATTGCGCGAGATCGCAGGCGGCGGCGTGGCCGTGCTGCTGATCGAACAAAACGTCAAGGCGGCTCTAGCCATCGCGTCGCGCACGGCCGTGTTGGTCGAAGGGCGCGAGCGCTTGGTGGCGCCCTCGGCCGAATTGGCGCGGCCGGGCGTGCTGGAAAAGCTGTTCTTTCCGCCGGCGGAGAGCGCGGCATGATCCTGCAAATCATCGCCGACGGTTTGATCCTGGGGGCGACGATCGCGCTGGGCGCGATCGGCCTCACCATGACCTACTCGCTGTTGCGCTTCGGCAATTTCGCGCATGGCGAGTTCGTGACGTGGGGCGCTTATCTGACGCTCACCTTTCTCGGGTTTTTCCTGGCGGCGGGGCCGATGGCGCCGATCGGGCCGTTCTCATTCGGCTGGGAATTGCTCGCGGCGATGGTGTTCGGCGGGCTGGCGACGGCGCTGCTGGCGTTGGCGCTCGACAAGGCGCTGTTCGAGCGGCTGTCGGTGCGGGGGACGGCCATCGCGCTGACCATCGCGAGCTTCGGCGCCGCTTTGGCGCTGCGCAATCTGCTGCAATTCCTCTACGGGCCGCTGCCCGCCTACTACACGCGCGAGCTCCAAATCGCGATCCACTTCGTGCCGCGCGACACGCTCGGCGGCTTGCGCGCCACGCCCGATCAGCTCGCGGTGCTGGGCCTCACGCTGTCGCTGGTCGTGGCGATGCATCTGTTCTTGAAATACACGGCGACGGGCCGCGCCATGCGCGCGGTCGCGCACAACCCCGCGCTGGCGCGCATCACCGGCATCGACGTGGCGGCGGTCGTGCGCCTCACCTGGATGCTGGGCGGCGCGCTCGCGGCGGTGGCGGGCGTGTTCGCGGGTGTGGTCGGGCAGATGCGCCCGCAAATGGGTTTCGATCTGCTGCTGCCGCTGTTCGCCGCCGCGATCTTGGGCGGCATCGGGTCCGTCCCCGGGGCGGTGATCGGCGGCTTGATCGTGGGGCTGGCGGAGAG
>JAMNXK010000145.1 GCA_023653245.1 Tagaea sp. | reverse complement strand
TGCCCGATCTTGAAGCCCGGCAACGCGGTCGATGTGTGGCTGCCCGCCGGGACTTGGTACGATTTCTGGACCGGCGAGAAGCTCGAAGGCGGCCGGCAGATGCGCGTGTCGAACGTGCCGCTCGACCGGCTGCCGGTCTATGTCCGCGCGGGCCACGCGATCGCGCTGGGCCGTGCGGTCATGCACACCGGCGAGATCGACCGCCAGGATCCGATCGAGGAGATCGCGTTCTACGGCAAGCCCGAAGTCACGCCGCTGGCCGGCGACGAGGCGCTTGTGCTCGACATGGAACGCGGCCAGCCCGTGCTCTCGGGTGCCCCCACCGCCAAGCTAGTCGGCCACGGCTGCGCGCCCAAGCGCGAGGCCGGCCGGATCGTGTTCGGGTAGTTCCCAGCGCCGTCATTCTCGGGCGCGCGTCAGCGCGACCCGGGAATCTCGTAAATAATGGGCCGCGCCTTCGGCGCGCCGTTTCTTTCCGAGATCCTCGGGTCGGCGGCCTCGTTGACGCTCGGCCTGGCCCGAGGATGATCGTCCTCGGGACGGTCAGTTCTTCGTCTTGTCGACCAGCTTGTTCTTGGCGATCCAGGGCATCATCGCGCGCAGCTTCTCGCCGACTTGCTCGATGCCGTGTTCGGCCGCGCGCCGGCGCATCGCCTTGAACGAGGCCTGGCCGGCCGCGTTCTCGAGCACCCAATCGCGGGCGAAGCGGCCCGACTGGATGTCGTCGAGGATGCGCTTCATCTCCTTCTTGGTCTCTTCGGTGATGATGCGGGGCCCGCGCGTGTAGTCGCCGTACTCGGCCGTGTTGGAGATCGAGTAGCGCATGTTCGCCATGCCGCCCTCGTACATGAGATCGACGATCAGCTTCACCTCGTGCAAGCACTCGAAATACGCCATCTCGGGCGCGTAGCCGGCTTCGGTCAAAGTCTCGTAGCCCGCGAGGATCAGCGCGCAGAGGCCGCCGCACAGCACGGCCTGCTCGCCGAACAGATCGGTCTCGCATTCTTCCTTGAAGCTGGTCTCGATGGTACCCGCACGCCCGCCGCCGATCGCCGAGGCGTAGGACAGCGCGATTTCGAGCGCGTTGCCCGAGGCGTTCTGGTGCACGGCCACCAAACACGGCACGCCGCCACCCTTCTGGTATTCCGAGCGCACCGTGTGGCCCGGGCCCTTGGGTGCGATCATGAACACGTCGAGATCGGGGCGCGGCTCGATGAGCTTGAAATGGACGTTGAGGCCGTGGGCGAAAGCGATCGCGGCACCCTGCTTCATGTTGGCCTTGAGGTCGTCGTTCCACAGCTTGGCTTGCAGCTCGTCCGGCGTGACGATCATCATCACGTCCGCCCATTTGGCCGCGTCGGCCGGGGTCATGACCTTGAAGCCCGCACCTTCGGCCTTCTTGATGGTGGCGGATCCCGCGCGCAGCGCGATGACCACGTCCTTAACGCCGGATTCGCGCATGTTCAGCGCGTGGGCGTGGCCCTGGCTGCCATAGCCGACGACGGCGACTTTCTTGCCTTTGATCAGGTTCGCGTCGGCGTCGCGATCGTAGTAAACGCGCATTGTCTTCTTCTCCCCTATGGAATTCTCACATCCCGCGTTCGCCGCGGGCGATGGCGACCACGCCGGTGCGGCTCACTTCGGCCAGCCCCAGCGGTTTCATCAGACCGACGAAGGCGTCGATCTTCTCGCCCGAGCCGGTGATTTCGAAGGTGAACGAGCCGATCGTCGAATCGATCGGCTTCGCCCGGAATATGTCGGCGATGCGCAGGCTCTCGACGCGCTTTTCGCCCGACGAGATCACCTTGACCAGCGCCAATTCGCGCTCGACATGCGGGCCGTCCATGGTCAGGTCCGACACGCGGTGCACGGGCACCAAGCGGTCGAGCTGCGCCTTGATCTGCTCGATGACCATCGGCGTGCCGCTCGTGACGATGGTGATGCGGCTGCGATGGCCCTCGGCATCCGTCTCGGCGACGGTCAGGCTTTCGATGTTGTAGCCGCGGCCGGAAAACAATCCGACCACGCGCGCGAGGATTCCGGGCTCGTTGTCCACGAGCACGGCGATGGTGTGGCGTGCGATGGGGCCTTGATTGGGCATCGGCGATCCTGTCGGTCGGGAGAGGAGAAAGGGGTTCGGGTCCGGAAGCTCTCAGACCAGAACCATCCCCTCCTCCGAAACGGGCCGCGCACCGCCCTTGCCTTGGTCGGGCAGCGCGTCGCTCGGCCCCAGGATCATCTCGTTGTGCGCGGCACCCGACGGGATCATCGGGAAGCAGTTTTCCTTTTGATCGACGCACATATCGACCACGACCGGGCGATCGACCGCGATCATTTCCTTGATGATGTCGTCGACCTCGGAAACCTTGGTGGCGCGCAAGCCCACGCAGTTGAACGCTTCGGCCAGCTTCACGAAATCGGGCAGCGAGTCCATGTAGCTTTCCGAATAGCGCGAGCCGTGCAGCAGCTCCTGCCACTGGCGGACCATGCCCATGTACTGGTTGTTGAGGATGAAGGTCTTCACCGGCAGCCGGTACTGCACGATGGTCGAGAGCTCCTGGATGTTCATCAGGATCGAGGCTTCGCCGGCGACGTCGATCACCAGCGCGCCGGGATGGGCGATCTGCACGCCCATCGCCGCGGGCAGGCCGTAGCCCATCGTGCCCAGCCCGCCCGAGGTCATCCAACGGTTCGGCTTCTGGAACTTCATGAACTGCGCGGCCCACATCTGATGCTGGCCGACTTCGGTGGTGATGAACACGTCGTCGCGCGCGGCGGTGAGCGCTTGCAGACGCTCGAGCGCGTATTGCGGCTTGATCACCGAGTCCGACTTCCGATAGGCGAGGCAGTCGCGCTTGCGCCAGGTCTCGATCTTCGCCCACCAGGCGGCGAGCGCCTTCTTGTCGGGCTTCGCGCCGGCGGCCAGGCGCTTCTCCCATTCGGCGATCATCGCTTCGAGCACGCGCGTGGCGTCCCCCACGATGGGCACGTCCACGCGGATGTTCTTGTTGATCGACGAGGGATCGATATCGGCGTGGATCTTCTTCGAGCCCGGCGAGAAGGCGTTCAGGCGCCCCGTGACGCGGTCGTCGAAGCGCGCGCCGATATTGATCATCACGTCGCAGCCATGCATCGCGAGATTGGCTTCGTAGGTCCCGTGCATGCCGAGCATGCCCAAGAACAGCGGATCGGAGGCCGGCATGGCGCCCAGCCCCATCAGCGTGTTGGTGACCGGAAACCCGGTCAGATGGGCGAGCTTGGCGAGCAGGATCGAGGCCTTCGGTCCCGAATTGATCAGACCGCCGCCGGTATAGAGGATCGGCCGCTCGGCCTTGATCATGAGGTCGATCGCTTGGGCGATCGCCTTGGGATCGGGATCGAGGCGCGGGCTGTAGGACACGCGCGTGAACGCCTCGGGGCCCTTATACGCGCCCTTGGCGAGCAGGATGTCCTTGGGCAGGTCGATCACCACCGGGCCCGGCCGGCCCGAGCGCGCGACGTGGAAAGCCTCGTGCACCACTTGCGCGAGCTTGGAGATGTCCTTGACCAGATAATTGTGCTTGGTCGCGGGGCGCGTGATGCCGGTCGTGTCGGCTTCTTGGAAGGCGTCGTTGCCGATCAGATGCGTGGGCACCTGGCCGGTCAAGCACACGACCGGAATCGAATCCATCAGCGCGTCGACCAGACCGGTCACCGCGTTGGTCGCACCGGGGCCGGACGTCACGAGCACCACGCCGACCTTGCCGGTCGAGCGCGCATAACCTTCGGCGGCGTGCACGGCGCCGCCTTCCTGGCGCACCAGAATGTGCTTGATCGAGTTCTGCTGGAAGATCGCATCGTAGATCGGCAGCACCGCACCACCGGGATAGCCGAAGATGACGTCGACGCCTTGATCCACCAGCGCTTTGAGGACGATTTCCGCGCCATTCGGCTGGGCGGTGTCCTGAGCTTGCTGGGGGGCGGCGGCGGTCGACATTGGGCGCTCCTGTGGGCAATGGGTTGCGGTGCGGTAGGGCGGCGGAAAATAGGGGGCGCCCCCGACGCCGTCAACCCTCTTTTCTAATAAACGAACGAATCTCGGGAAGGAGACTTTCCGAATATTGCGCGGCGAGCCGATACGCGCCGGCCATCTGATTGCGAAACCAGGTCGTCTGGCGCTTCGAAAATTGCCGTGTGGAGGTCTTCAAGTCATTGATCGCACTCGGTAACTCCACCTCGCCGCGGAGATGCGCCGCGAGTTCGGGCACGCCCAAAGCGCGCATCGCGGGCAATTCCTCGGAAAGACCCTGGGCGAGCAGGGTGCGGACCTCGTCCAAGGCTCCCTGGGCGATCATCCGATCGACCCGGGTTTCGATATTCGCGACCAGTTCGGCGCGCGGCGGATCGAGCAGCAGCGTCGGCCAAGCCTCGGCGGCCAAAGGCGCGCGCGCTTGGTATTCCGAAAGCGGCACGCCATGCGCTTCGATCACCTCCCAAGCGCGCAACGTGCGCTGGGTGTCGTTGGGCGGCAGCTTCGCCCCGGCGATCGGATCGCGCGCCGCGAGTTCGGCGTGGAATCCAAGCGCGCCCAACGCGGCGAGGCGCGCGCGCGCAAGGTCGCGCACCGCGCCGGGGATCGGCGGAACGGGTGCGAGACCTTCGACGACCAGCTTGAGATACATCCCCGTGCCGCCGCACAGAATGGGCAAACGGCCCGACGCGTGCGCGGCGTCGATCTCGGCGCGCGCGGCTTCGCGCCATTTGCCGACGGTGCCGTGTTCGCGCGCGGGCCACACGCCATAGAGGCGATGCGGCACGGCGGCTTCCTCCGCCGGCGCCGGGCGCGCGCTCAGCACGCGCAGCTCGGCATAGACCTGCATCGCGTCGGCGTTGATCACGACGCCGTCGAATTCGCGCGCGACCGCCGCCGCCAACGCGGACTTGCCCGACGCCGTCGGTCCCGCGACGATCAATGCCGCCTTGCGTTCGCGCAAGCGCCCGACCATGATCCCGGCCCCATGAGCCAAATTCTCGTCCTCACCTCGAACCCCGAAGCCGGGGCGCTGACCGAAGAGATATACCGGAATCTGCGCGCGGCACTCGCGGGCGAATTCGGCGAGATCGCGCCGCCCAAGCGCCTCGACGCGGGCTCGGCCGCCGAATTCCATCCGCGCGACGGCGAGGTCGACCGCCTGCTTGCCTTCGCGCGCGCGCGGCTGGACGCGGCCAAGTTCGACGTCAACGCCGTTCCCCCTGCCGGGCGGCGCAAGAAGCTGCTCGTCGCCGACATGGAATCCACGCTGATCGAGAACGAGATGCTCGACGACATGGCCCATCTGCTGGGCATCGGCGAGCGCGTGGCGGCGATCACGCGCCGCGCGATGAACGGCGAGTTGGATTTCCGCGCGGCTTTGGCCGAGCGCGTGGGCCTGCTCGCGGGCCAGGACGCCGCGCTGCTGACCCGCGCCGCGGACGGGATCAAGGCGATTCCGGGCGGGGCGACGCTCGCGCGCACGATGAAGGCCAACGGCGCGCTCACCGCCATCGTGTCGGGCGGGTTCACGTTCTTCACGGGGCGCGTGCGCCAGGCGCTCGGCTTCGAGCGCGACTTCGCCAACACGCTGCTGCTCGACGGCGAGCGTCTGGCGGGCGCGGTCGCCGAACCGGTGCTGGGGCGCGAAGCCAAGCTCGCCACGCTCGAAGCTTTGGCGCGCGAGCTCGGCGTGTCGCCGCGCGAGTCCGTGGCCGTGGGCGACGGGGCGAACGACCTCGCCATGCTGGGCGCGGCGGGTATGGGTGTGGCCTTCCGCGCCAAGCCGGTCGTCGCCGCCCAAGCCAAGCTGCGCATCGACCACGGCGACCTCACCGCATTGCTGTTCTTGCAGGGATATACGGCCCAAGAGTTTGTTGCTTGAGTTCGCCAAAGTGATTACAATGTAATCACCATGAAGACGACCCTCATCAAGATCGGCAATTCCCAAGGCGTCCGCTTCCCGAAATCGGTCATCGAGCAGTGCGGGTTTACGCACGAGCTGGAAATGACGGTCGAAGGC
>JAMNXK010000144.1 GCA_023653245.1 Tagaea sp. | reverse complement strand
CGCGCATGGGCCCGGCGCCGCCCCCGCTTGCGCCGCCGGAGCCCGCGGCACCCGCCCCGCGCAAATCGTGGCTCGCGCGCTTCGACCGGCCCGTCGATCCGGCCTACGCCAAGGCGCTATGCGACATGTTCTTGATCTATGTCGCCATGCGCCTGACCGAATCGATCGGCTTCCTGCGCTGAAGGGCCGCCCGCTCGCGCGCGGGCGGCCCCGCTCGCCGATCAGGCCTTCATCAACAGCCCGATCAACTCGTCTTGCGTCCGGCGCCCGTCGTCGTTCGCGTTGCCGAGCAGCGAGGCCAGCGACGTCGGCAACAGGTTCAAGGCGTCGGCGTAGGCGTCGGTGCCTTGACGCGAGCCGCTTTCGCGCGCGCGCTTGCCGAACTCGGCGAACTCGTTCTTCGAGACCGAGCCGTCCTCGTCCTGGTCGAGCGCCTTGAACAGCGCGTCGAGCGGCGATTCTTGCTCTTCCTCGCCCGCGCTTTCCTGCGCGCCCAGCAGCATCGACTTCATCTGCGCCGACATCTTTTCGCCGAAGGCCTTCATCTCGTCTTTCGACAACGAGCCGTTCGCGTCGCCATCGATCTTGGCGAACATCTCGTCGGACGACGGCATCCCCTTCCCGCCCATGCCGGGCGGCCGCGGCGCCTTGGCGAACTCCGCCTTGTCGATCGCGCCGTCGGCGTTGGCGTCGGCTTTCTGGAACATGCGCTCGCGCATCTGCGAGAGCTGACCGCTCGACGGCATGCCGCCGAAGCTTGAAATGGAAGAAGTCATGCGAACAATCCTTTCCCGTTGGAAATGCGCCCGCCGATATGGCGGACGCCGGGAAGGACGCTTCAAGCCGCATGCCCCGTAACGGAACGTCTCCGCGCGGAATTCGCGTGCGATCGCGGCGCGCGGAGTTACGTTGCGTTACGCCGCGCGGGCGCGTTCGCGCGCGCCGGGAAATTCCTGCCGGGGCGGAATTTCCCACCCGACCTCAAATGATCAGATCGATGCCTTTGATCGAGGCGATGTCGGTATCGCCGCCGCCGGCGAGCGACTGCATCAGCTGGACGGTCGGATCGTTCTCCGCCCCGCCATTCGCTTCGAGATCCGCCGCCGCCAGGAAGCGCTGGACGAACCTCTCGATATAGGCCGGATCGTCGGCCTTGCTCGTGTCGAAATGCTTCTCGAACACGCGCGCTTGCGCCTCCACGCCCTGGTAGGCGACTTCCGGCGGAATGCCGGCGACTTTCTGCACGACCTCGCGGAACGTCCGGTCGCCGAGCACGCCGTAGATGTCCGATACGTTCGCGATGTTGTTCTTGAAGTACTCGGCCTGGCGCAAAGCGGGGTTCTGCGCGCCCAGATCGACGCGGTAGGCCTCGCGCTCGTAGCGCGCGCGGATCCCGCCGCGGATGCCGTCGTCCTTGAGATTCGAAAGTCCGCCGTTCTTGAAATCCAACGCCGCCGCCATGTCGCGGAAGCGCTGGTCGTCCATCCGGTTGGCGAGCGAATTCTCGTCCGCGAGATCGGAATCGAGCACGCGCTTGAGCTTGCCCGTGTTGCCGATCTCGGATTGCAGGCCGTAGGCCGTGAGCACGTATTCGAGCGCGCGGTAGTTCTTCGCCTCGAACAGCTCGTCGGTCGATTTCATGCCGCGCACGGCGGTCTCGAAATTCGCGTGCGCGTTCTCGACCGTCTTGTTGTTCTTGACGAAGCGCGCGACGCGATCGCTTTCGGACGTGCGCGCGAGCGACGACCATTGCGTCAAAGCGGGCATGGACGAGATCGAACCGGTCATGCCGCGAGCTTAAGCCCGCGGCCGGCGCCGCGGACGTGACGAAACGTAATCCGGCGCCGCCGTTACGTTTTGTTGCGTTTCGATGCGCTTCGTCGTTGGACCGCGCGGCGCGCGCGGTCCATCCTGCCCGCGCGCCCCGAGAACGGGGCGAACCCGCAAGACAGAAGGAGAAGCGGCGATGTTGAATGGTATCGGTGGTTCCGGCGGCGCGCCGTCGCCCGAACAGATTCGCGCGATGCGCGAGAAGCTGCAAGCCAAGGCGTTCGAGCGCGCCGACGCCGACGGCTCGGGCGGCATTTCCAAGGCCGAATTCGCCAAGACCCGGCCCGAGGGCGTCGAGCAAGCCAAGGCCGACGAAGCCTTCGCGAAGATCGACGCCGATGGCGACGGCACGGCGAACAAGGACGAGTTCAAAGCGTTCGGCGAGCGCAACGCCCAGTCGCTGACGGCGCAATTCGCCCAGGGTGCCGGCGGTCCGCCGGCGGGCGCTTCGCCGAGCCGCGCCGCGCAAGCCTACGGATCGGCCGGCGACCTCGCGTCGCTGCTCAAGCCCGTGGGCACCGAAGACAAGTCCACCGAGGATGCCGATTCCGCGTTGATCGCGGCGCTGACCATCCGTTCGGCCTGAGACGCGCCCGCGCGCGGTTACCCTTCGTTACGAAGCGAAAGCTGGCGAAGACCCGCGCGCGGCCGCATTCTGGGCGGCGAAGATGACGCCGCGCCCGCCCCATATCCTGTTGATCGACGACGATTCCGACATCCGCCGTCTCACGAGCCAGCTGCTCGCGGAGAACGGGATGAAGGTGACGGCACTGCCCGGCGGCGTGGGCGTCGCCCGGCGCGTGGCGGGCGGCGGCTTCGATCTGCTGCTGCTCGACGTGATGCTGCCCGGCGAGGACGGGTTCGCGCTGTGCCGCAAGATCCGCGAGTCGTCGCCCATCCCGATCGTCATGCTGACCGCGCGCGCCGAGGAGACCGACCGCGTGATCGGGCTCGAGATCGGCGCCGACGACTACGTCGTCAAACCGTTCGCGCCGCGCGAGCTGGTCGCGCGCATCCGCGCGCGGCTGCGGCGCAGCGGCGACGGCGCCCTGGCCGGCCCCAAGCCCAAGCGCAGCCGCCTGTTCTTCGACGGGTGGACCGTCGATCTGATCCGGCGCGAGCTGCGCGCGCCCGATGGCGCGCTGGTGAGCCTCACGGGCGCCGAGTTCGATCTGCTCGTCGTGCTGGCCGGACGCGCGCAGCGCGTCGTGTCGCGCGACGAGTTGACCGACACGTTGCACGGGCGCGCGGCGCATCCGACGGACCGTTCGATCGACGTGGCCGTCAGCCGCCTGCGCCGCAAGATCGAAGCCGCCCCCGAGGAGCCGCGCTTCATCCGTACGGTGCGCAACGGCGGATACGTCTTCGCCGCCGAAGTGACGGACGACTCGACCGACGCCAGCGGCTCGGCGGCATGATCTCGCGCTTGGTCCCGCGCCGCTTCGGGCCGCAAATGGCGCTGGTCGCGGTGGCGCTGCTGGCGGTCGTGCAAATCGGCTCGGTCGCGTTGTTCGGCTGGCTGCGCCCGATAACCTTGACGGTGTTCGACTCCGCGTGGCTCGCCGACCGGCTGCCGGTGCTTGCCCAAGGCGCGTTGGAGCGGCCGGCGGAGCGCCGGCTCGACTGGTTGCGCGCGCAACCCGAGGCCGAGTGGCTCGTATTCTCGCGCGGGAGCCGGCCGATGCTGCCGCCCGTCGGACGCGCCGCGGCCGATTCGAGCGAACTCGCGCGGGCCTTGCGCGCGGCGGTGGGCGATCCGGAAAGCGTCGTGCTGTCCTTCGGTCCCGGCCCGGTTCCGCTGGCCCCGCCGCCTTCGGTGAAGCGCGTGCCGCCGATGCCCGAAGGCGCCGATCCGCCGCGCGCGCTCGTGCCGCTCTTCCGCGCCGGCATCCGCGAACCGGAAGGCGAATGGCTGACGATCCAACCGCATCGACCGTTTCCGATCAATCCCGGGCTGGCCTTCGCGGGAACATGGCTGGCGATGCTGTTCGTGACGGCCGCGTTCGTCGCCTGGCTCGGCTTCCGGCGGCTGTCCGCACCGCTCGCCCGGCTCGCCGACGCCGCCGACCGCTTCGGCCGCGGCTTGTCCGCCCCGGATCTGCCGCGCGGCGGGGCGCGCGAGATCGCGACCATCGCCGAGGCCTTCACGCGCATGCGCGAGCGCATCTCGCGCTTCGTCGAGGAGCGCACGCGGATGCTGGCGGCAGTCGGCCACGATCTGCGCACGCCGCTGACCCGCATGCGCCTGCGCATCGAGCGCGTCGGCGACCCGGAACTGCGCGCCGCCCTCGCGCACGATCTGGACGCGCTCGAAGCCATCGCGCGCGAGACGCTCGACTTCGCGCGCGCCGACGGCGAAGCCGTGTCGGCCGACCGGATCGACCTCGCCAGCCTGATTTCGACCGTCGTCGACGCGCACGCGGATTCCGGCGCGGCGGTCCTCTACGAAGGTCCGGCGCGGCTGCCGATGATGGCGCGCGCCGGCGCGCTGCGCCGCGCGCTCGACAATCTGATCGACAACGCGCTGCGTTACGGCCATTCCGCGCGCGTCCGCCTGTCGGAGGCCGCCGCCGAAACCCGGATCGAGATCGAGGATGACGGCCCGGGGATTCCCGACACGCAGCGCGAGCGCGTATTCGAGCCCTTCGTGCGCTTGGAAACCAGCCGCAACCGCGAATCGGGCGGCACCGGGCTGGGCCTGAGCATCGCGCGCAATCTCGTGCGCGGCCAAGGCGGGGAGATCCGGCTCGGCGACCGGCCCGGCGGCGGCTTGCGCGCGACGATCCATTTGCCCAAACCGGCCGACTCCCCATCTTTTGCCAGAAGCGGCGGAAACGCGTAGGTTACGGGCGAAGTTGCGAACCAGTCGCAATCGAGCCTCATGACCGAACCGCTTGCCCTGTCGAGATATTCCGGAACGGCCCCGCTGCCGCGCGTGCGCCGGCTTGGCTGGCTGGGCGCGCTCGCGCTGTTCGTCGCCGCGACGATCGCGCTGCCGATCCTGGCCGTGACGCTCAACGTGTTCCAGCCCGACGGCGGCGCATGGGCGCATTTGTGGTCGACGACGCTGCCGCGCATCCTGAGCAACACGCTTTGGCTGATGGCGCTCGTCGCGGTGGGCACGGGAATCGTGGGCGTGGCGTGCGCCTGGTTCGTGACCATGTGCCGTTTTCCGGGAAGCCGCGCGCTCGAGCTCGTGCTGTTGCTGCCTTTGGCGATGCCCGCCTACATCATCGGCTACGCCTATACCGACTTGCTGCAATTTGCCGGCCCCGTGCAATCGGGCTTGCGCGAGGCGTTCGGCTGGCGGCGCGCCGATTACTGGTTCCCCGAGATTCAAAGCCTCGGCGGTGCGGCCGCGATGCTCGTGCTCGTGCTCTATCCTTACGTCTATCTGCTCGCGCGCGCGGCCTTCCTGGAGCAATCGGTCTGCGTGCTCGAAGCCAGCCGCGTGCTGGGCCGCAACGCGTGGGGCGCCTTCCGCCGCGTGGCTTTGCCGCTCGCGCGGCCGGCGATCGCCGCCGGGATCGCGCTGGCGCTGATGGAGACGCTCGCCGATTTCGGCACGGTCCGGTATTTCGGCGTCGACACGTTCACGACCGCGATCTACCGGACATGGTTCGGCATGGACAACCGCGTCGCCGCCGCCCAGCTCGCCACATCGCTGCTCGGCGTGGTGCTGGTGCTGCTCTGGCTCGAACGCCATTCGCGCGGGGCGGCGCGCTATCACCACACCTCGCGACGCTACCGGCCGATCTCGCCCTTGCGACTGAGCGGCTGGCGCGCATGCGCGGCCTTCGCGACTTGCGCCTTGCCCGCCTTGCTCGGCTTCGTCGTTCCCTTCCTCGTGCTGCTGCGCCTGGCGATCGAGATGGGCGATCCGTTCTGGGGCCCGCGCTTCCTGTCCTATGCGATGAACTCGCTGACCGTCTCGACGCTCGCGGCGGCGGCGACGGTGCTGACCGCGCTGGCGCTCGCCTACGCCCAGCGCCGCGATCCCGGCAAGCTCACCGCCGGCGCCGTGCGCGTGGCGGCACTCGGCTATGCGATCCCCGGTTCGGTGATCGCGGTGGGCGTCTTGCTGCCCTTGGCGCTGTTCGACAACGCGCTCGACGCGGCGTTGCGCGCGTGGTTCGGCGTGTCCTCGGGGCTGCTGCTGTCGGGAACGGTGCTGGCGCTGGTCTACGCCTATTCGGTGCGCTTTCT
>JAMNXK010000143.1 GCA_023653245.1 Tagaea sp. | reverse complement strand
TAGGAGCCCAGCGTCGGCGGCTCGGGCTGGGTGATTTGCACCAGCGTGCCGCCGCGCTTTTGCGCCGCGGCCGGGCTCGCGTCGAGCGCGGCCCCCGCCAAACCCAACCCAACCGCGACGACGGCTGTGGCAAAACGTCCGACAAAACGCATCGCACATCTCCTTTGGTGGCCTGAATCCCGTTCGGATCGCCCTTCGAAGGGGCGCTCTCATAGGCGTATGCAAAAATCATAGCGGCAGGCGCGACATTGCGGCCATTGCTCATCTTCGATACGTTATGCGCGATCCGCATAATCGCGCGCGCCAACGGGCGAGGAACGCCATGGAACTCGGGTGGCTGGAGGATTTCGTCAGTCTCGCGTCGACGGGCAATTTCTCCCGCTCGGCCGACGACCGCAACATCAGCCAGTCGGCCTTCAGCCGGCGCATCCGCGCGCTCGAGCACTGGGCGGGGGCGGACCTCATCGACCGCTCGAGCTATCCCACCACGCTCACGCCGGCGGGCCATGCTTTCTATCAGACCGCGCTCGACGTGGTTCGCGTCCTGCATCGCGAGCGCGACGGGCTGCGCGGCATGATCAAGCGCGACGAGCGCACGGTCACGATCTGCGCCACCCACACGCTCGCCATCCATTTCGCGCCCGGATGGCTCGGGAGTTTGCCGCGGCTCGGCGGCGACGGCGAGTTCAACGTCAAGATGAACGCCGCCGATCTGCACGATTGCGGCCAGGCGCTGATGGAAGGCGCTTGCGATCTGGTGCTCGCCTACAACGCCAAATCGATTCCGTCGGTGTTCGGCATGGCGCGCTTCGAAACCGCTTCCATCGGATCGGACGTCATCGTGCCGGTGTCGGCCCCCGGGGCGCGCGGCCGCCCGCGCCACGCGATCGGGCGCGCCGGCGACGCGCCCTTCCCGCTGCTCGCCTACGCGTCGAGCTCCTATCTGGGCCGGCTGGTCGGCTCGGCCTTGGAAGTCTGGGATCTGAGCGGGCGCGCCCGCCCGCGCTTCGAGAGCGCGCTGGTCGAAGCGCTCAAAGGCATGGCGCTCGCCGGCCGGGGGATCGCTTGGCTGCCGCGCTCGGCCATCGCGACCGAACTGGCCGGCGGCCGCTTGGTCGTGTGCCGGGCCGACGCCGACTACGCGCTGGAGGTCGATATCCGCGCCTATCGGCGCGCCGAGCGCGAGCGCTCGATCGTCGAGCATGTCTGGCGCGCGCTGACCGCGTCGCCCAAAAATAATGCAAATTCCGCATAAGCCTTGTGCAAACGGAATTTCTATCCGGCGATTTCGAGGGCTAGCGTTGGCCACCGATTTCCTCACGATGGCGGTTCCCCATGCTCCTCGCTCGTTTCGCCCGCGTCGATCTCTCGCATGCGCCCACGCCGCTCGAACCCATGGACCGGCTGCGCAAGGCGCTGGGCGGCCCGCGGCTGTGGATCAAGCGCGACGATTGCACGGGTCTGGCGCAAGGCGGGAACAAGGCGCGCAAGCTCGAATTCCTGGTCGCCGACGCGCTCGCCAAGGGCGCCGACACGCTGGTCACGCCGGGTGCCGTTCAGTCCAACCATGTCCGCATGACGGCGGCGGCGGCGGCGCGCTTCGGTTTGAAGGCGCATGCCGTTCTCGAACGCCGGGTGCCGTCGACCGACGCGGATTACGAGGAGAACGGCAACATCCTGCTCGACGAATTGCTCGGCTGCCCGCGCACCTATGTGCCCAGCGGCGGCGACGTCGCGACGGCGTGCGCGGAAGTCGCGAAAGACCTGACTGCGAAGGGCGCCAAGCCCTATGTGATCCCCGGCGGCGGCTCCAATCCGATCGGCGCGCTCGGCTACGTCGCGTGCGCGATCGAAATGCTCGATCAGGCGAAAGCGCGCGGCATCGAAATCTCGCGCATCGTGCACGGCACCGGCAGCTCGGGCACGCATGCCGGGCTGGTCGCGGGCTTCGCGGCGTTGGGCAGCGCGGTCGAGGTGTTCGGCATCTCCGTCCGTCATCCGCGCCAGAAGCAGGAGGAGATGGTCTACGACCTCGCCTGCCGTACGGCCGACCATCTCGGGCGGAGCGGCATCGTCGCGCGCGCGCGCGTATTCGCCGACGACGGCTATGTCGGACCCGGCTATGGCCAGCCGACCGACGGCATGATCGAAGCGGTCACGCTGCTCGCGCGGACGGAAGGCATTCTGCTCGATCCGGTCTATAGCGGCAAAGCCATGGCCGGCATGATCGACCATGTCCGCAAGGGCACGTTCCGCGCGGACGAAAATGTCGTGTTCCTGCACACGGGCGGCGCCACCTCCCTGTTCGGCTACAAGAGCCTGTTCCTGCGCCGATGACCGGATTCGGATCGAGCCGCGCGATCGTCCGGCGCTGCCTGGACGCCATCGCGGCCGAGAACGACAAGCTGCATGCCTTCGTCGAAGTCTTCGCCGATAGCGCCATGCGGCGCGCCGACGATCTCGACGACGCTTTCGCCCGGTCCGGCCCCGTGGGCCCGCTTCACGGCATGCCGATCGCGGTCAAGGACCTCGCCGCGTTGGACGGCCGTTCGCCGGGCTTCGGCTCGAAATGCTATCCGGCGAAACCCGGCGCGCGCACCGCGCCGGCGATCCAACGCTTGATCGACGCCGGTGCCATCGTCGTCGGCATGACGCATATGGTCGAGTTCGCCCTGGGCGGCTGGGGCACCAATCACGCCATGGGTACGCCGTGGAATCCGGTCGATCGCGACGTCCATCGCGTGCCCGGCGGATCGAGCAGCGGCTCGGCCGTCGCCGTCGCGGCCGGCCTCGTGCCCGCGGCGATCGGCTCGGACACGGGCGGGTCGCTGCGCATTCCCGGTTCGCTGTGCGGCATCGTCGGGTTCAAGCCGAGCTTCGGCCGCATTCCGCTCGACGGGATCGCGCCGCTCGGCCCGAGCTTCGATACGCTCGGCCCGCTTGCGCGCGACATCGCCGATGCGCGCCGGCTTTTCCACGTGATGGCGGGAATTCCCGTCGCCGAGACCGCGCCGTTCCGATCCTTGCGCGTCGGCGTGCCGGCGCTGGCGCAGCTCGATCCGTGCGACGCGGATGTCCTGAGGAATTTCGAGCGCTCGCTCGAGACGCTGCGCGCGATGGGACACGAAATCGTCACCCTGCCTTTTCCGAAAGCGCCGACCGAGTATCAGGCGCTGAGCGGCGGGATCATCGCTTTCGAGGCCTATCGCCAGCACAAATCGGTCGTCGAGGACGACGCCACGCCTCTGGATCCGCATGTCCGGCGGCGTGTGTTGGCCGGACGCGACATCGGCGAGCGGCGCTATGCGGAGTTGATCGGACAACGGCGCGTCGATGTCGCCGCGTTCAAGGCCGCGTTCGGCCATTTCGACATCGTCGCCCTGCCGAGCACGCCCTTGCCGGCGATCGAAGTCGCCGATGTCGACGAGAGGCTGTTCCACATGTCGCGCTACACGCGCGCGGCCAACTGGCTCGATCTGTGCGCGATCAGCGTGCCGAATGGCGTCACCGCTTCCGGCCTGCCGACGGGATTGCAGCTGATGTCGTGGTCCGGCGCCGACGCGCTGTTGCTCGACTTTTGCGCCGCGGCCGCGGAAAAAATCCGGGATTGACCCGAAGGCGATCCGCCGATCAGCGCGGCGGGTCCGATGTCCCCCGACGCGCGACGGTCTCGGGCAGGCGGAACATGCGGACGAGCGGGTCGCGGATCGGGACCCCGTCAAGCTGTTCGATCAAGCCGGACATGTGGGCCTGCCAGCGCCGCCACACGTCCGATTTCGGGAAATCGTCCATGCGATGATCGACCCGGCGCTCGATATGGGCGAATAGAAGCCCCGTCGGCTCGTGGAGATGAATCTCGTAACGCAGGATTCCCGAAGCGCGCTGAAGCGCCACGAGTTCCGGCCATATCGCGTCGTGGCGGCGGCGGTACTCGTCGGCGGCACCCGGCTTCAGATGGAGCGCGAATGCGACGGTCTCGATGGCGTCGGGCGTGTCGGTCATTTTCGGTTTTCCTTGGCGATCGACTATGGCAACGGACAGGCCGGGTCGATCAGACCGGTGGATCGCAGGTCGCGCCAGAAAGCGGCGGGGATGGATTCGTCGAGCGCCGCCAAATTGCCGGCCAACTCGGCGGGGCTGCGCGGGCCGAGCAGCAACAGGTCGGTTTCGGGATGGGCGAGCGGGAATTGCAGCGCCGCCGCGCGCAAGCTCGTGCCGTGCTTGGCGCATAGCGCTTCGATCGCGCGCACGCGGGCGAGCACCGCCTCGGGCGCCGGATCGTAGTGGAAGGTGGCGCCGGGTGCGGCGCCGGTCGCGAGAATGCCGGAATTGAACACGCCGCCCACGATCAGCCGCGTGCGGGTGCGTCGCGCCAACGGCAGAAGCCGCAACATCGACTGGTCGAGCAGCGTGTAGCGGCCGGCGACCAGCACGGCGTCGAATTTCGCGCGCGTCATCAGATCGAGCGGCGCGTCGACCGTGTTGGCGCCGATTCCGATGCCGCCGACGCTCCCGCGCGCGCGCGCTTCCGCCAGCGCGGGATAGGCCGCCATCGCCGCGTCGTGCCGGCCCTCGACGTCGTGCAGATGCACGAGATCGAGCCGTGCGACGCCGAGGCGCGCCATGCTGCGCTCCAGCGAGCGGCGCGTGCCTTCGGGCGAATAGTCCCACACGTCGTTCTGGCGGCGCGCGCCGCCGGGCGGTGCCGCGGCTTGTCCGTGGGGCCGCGACACGCCCGTTTTGGTGGCCAAGCGGAACGCGTCGCGCGGACGGCCGGCCAAAGCGCGCCCGAAGCGTTCCTCGGACACGCCGCCGCCGTAGAGCGGCGAGGTGTCGAAAAAGCGGATGCCCGCATCCCACGCCGCGTCGATCGTCGCTTGGGCATGCGCATCGTCCACGGGCGCGAACAACACGCCCAGCGCCGCCCCGCCCAAACCCAGCCGCGCGCGATCGACCTTCATGTCGTTCGATCCCCCAGCGCCTCGGATCCGACAAAAGCGTTCGGCATTGCCCGAGAGTAGCGCGGCCTTGGCCGCGTCCGAAAGACCGAAGCGAGCATCCCGCGCGCCCG
Source organism: Tagaea sp. (assembly GCA_023653245.1). Next base: position 984 of record JAMNXK010000143.1, on the reverse strand, counting down.
AATGGCCAAGCGCCCGGCGTCGCCGGCGCCTCGGACCCGAGCGGCGTTCGATCGGTCAGCGGCGGATGGAAAACCGCACGACGTGACGGCGCTTGCCGGCCCTTCCGACCGTTTGAAAACCGGCGTCGATGAAAGCATCGACGAAGCCCATGAAGCGATAGCTCGGGGAATCCGGATCGACGGGATAGGCTTCCACGACGGTGGCGCCATTGCGGGCGGCATGATCTATCGCAGCCAGCAACAGGTTTTTGGCCAGCCCCTGGCCTCGGTACTCGCGCTTGACGAAGAAGCACGCCAACGCCCAGACCTTTTCGCGCGTCTCGGTATCGTCGATGCCGCCGAGCGCGCGGTATGTGTCCCGAGGTGCGATGGAGCACCAAGCGACGGGGACGCCGTCGCGATAGCCCAGAATTCCGATCGGCACGCCGGCCTCGACCCTGGCCTTCATCGCGACCCGGCGGCTTGCGCCATCGGGTTGTTTGGCTTCGGCGGGCGTCGATCGCCAAACCATGCACCAACAGCTCTTGGGTCCGCCCGGCTTTCGAAGAGGGCGGCGAAGTCGGGCCAGTTCTCATGGCTCACTTCGCGAAAGGCGAATTCGCTCACGTCCGTCCTTCCTCTCCCTGGTTGGGCGCGTTCGGCGCGCCGCCGGATCTTTCAGGATGGCACTTCACGGCCTCGCGCACGATCGAAGGCTGGCGTGCCAGCCGAAGCTTCAGCGAAGGCAGGCGGAGGGGATGAGATTGAAAATCCGCGCGCAAACGCGCGGATTGCTCACCGCTCAGAACCGCCGCCACTCAAGCCACCTTGCGGCGTGTCGCGCGTCTGGCGGGTACCGTCGGACGGGCGGTCAACGTCACGCCGAGCGCGCGCGCCACGCCCAGCAGCGTCGTCAGTCGCGGGTCGCCGTCCTTGCTGAGAGATTTGTAGAGCGCTTCGCGCGTGATCCCCGCTTCGTGCGCGACCTTCGTCATGCCGCGCGCG
>JAMNXK010000142.1 GCA_023653245.1 Tagaea sp. | reverse complement strand
CGGCGCTTGCGTGTAGTGATTCCGTGCTAAAAGGGGCGGTCGCGTCCCCGTAGCTCAGCCGGATAGAGCAGCAGTTTCCTAAACTGCGGGTCGGAGGTTCGATTCCTCTCGGGGACGCCATTCCCGTGCAAAACCGAGAACTTCGCCGGCGCCATTTGGAACGCCGGCGCTGGCGGCGCCGACGAGGGCGCTGTTGGGCCCCTCGATCTTGATGGTTTTCTTGTCGATGCCCACCCGCCCGATGAAGGCGCGGATATAGGCTTGGCGCACGCGCGGGTCGCCGTAGCGGAGCCGATCGGCGACCTCGGCAGCAATCCGACCGAGTGCAACGTCATCCAGGCTCGACGGCGCCAGCTCGGCGGTTCGCTCGACCGCGCGCCGCTCCTCGGCGATCTGAGCGCGGCGGGCCTTGAGGGCGTCGAGGCGCGGCTTGAGCGAGGGGTCATCCATCTCGACTAGCCCTTTCTCGACCATGCCGAGGAGTGAAGCGAACGCCTTCTCGACCTCCGTGGCCTCTCGACGCAGCGCATCGATCCGAGCCACCCGCTTGGCGGCGTCGCGGCCCGCGCGTCGCAGATGCCCCTCGACCAGTGCCCGCAGCCGTGCTGGCACCAGTATCCGGCTTACGAACTCGTCGATCACCAGCATGTCCAAGCGATCCATCCGGACGCGATTGCCCTGGCACTCGGTCTTGCCCTTCTTCATAGCCGTCGAGCAGGCGTAGTAGCGATAGAGCCCGCCCTTGCCGGTATTGAGCGACATGCCGGCCCCGCAGCTCTCGCATCGAATGATCCCGGCCAGGAGCGTGGGGCCGTTGACCAGTCGGGGTGCCGTAACTCTCGGTCGCCGCTGGTGGAGTCCGGCCTGAACCGCGTCGAACAACTCGACCGGCACGATCGCCGGGGCCGCCATGGCCACCCATTCGGACGGCGGTCGCGCCCGCTTGTTCCGGCTATCGGTGCGATTGAACCAGTGCTTGCCGACGTAGACCGGGTCATGAAGCAGTTTCTGGTGGCTGCCCATCATCCAGGGCTGCCCCCGACGCCGGATGCCGCGCGTATTGAGATCGTTGCAGATCGCCTTGAGCCCCATCGCCAGGCCCCGGCTGCCGGCCGCCAGCTCGAAGACCTCCAACACCCGCGCCGCCTCGACCGGCTCGGGCACGAGTCGCTTCTTGGCCTTCTTCCCGCGCATCTCGGTGACCTCGACGGCGTAGCCGTAAGGCGGCTTCGACCCGTTCCAGAACCCCAGGGCGGCGTTGGCGAGCATGGCCCGGGAGGTATGCTTGGCGTTCTCCCGGCTTTGTAGCTCGTCGAGCATGTTCAAGATCTTGCGCACGATCTCGCCCATCGGGTCGTTCGAGACCTCCTGGGAGATCGAGAGCAACTCGACACCGTGTTTGCGCAAGGTCCGGATATAAAGCTCCGAGTGCAGGGTGTCGCGCGAGAACCGGCTGAACGAATGGACGACCACGCCGTCGAACCCGCCCGTGCCGTCCTTGGCGGCGTCGATCATGCGCTGGAACACCGGCCGGTCGTCGTCCAGAGCCGAGGCCCCCGGTTCCTCGAACACCTCGACCACGCTCCAGCCCTTGGTCTCGCAGTAAGCGCGACAGCGGGCGATCTGGTCGGGCATCGACAGGTCCGCCTCGGCCTGCTTGGTGGTCGAGACCCGGGCGTAGATGGCGGCGCGCTTCATTGCAAAGGCTCCTTCGGGGTCAGGACGCGGTCGACGATATCGCCGAACAGGCGGCTGAACAGCTCGATCTCATCCTCGTCAACAGGGAACTCGTCCGGCAACTGCAATCGAACTTGGCGCTTGAGATCGTGGTCATACCCGGCCCCCAGATCGCACGGCACGGCGGAGCCCGCCGCCGGAACGGCGGGCTCTTCCTGGGCCGGGTCGGCGCCGGACGGCGCCGGCGTCGATTGGGGATGCGGGTTTGCCATCCCCAGTTTGATGCACGAACGCGCGGTGCGCTCGCCACCGGAGTCTCGGGGGGTGGTTCAACGGTGAGCCCGTTTTGAGGCTGATCTTAAGATCAGCACTCGCGAGCGGACCGGCGCCCCCCGAGCCACGAGAAGGCCGACGCCCCGCCAACATGACGGAGGTATCAGGCGTCACGGCGTGTCGTCTCCCGTCCCGCATGCCGGCGCGGGGGCCTTGCCGGCGGCGCCCTTCGCGGTCGTCCCCGTGATCGCCTCGGTGGCCGCCGCCGCCGTCGCTTGTTTCTGGATCAGATCGAGGGTCTTCGAATGCTTCTCGTAGGCGGCGTATTCGCGGGCGAAGATGTAGAACCGCTCGCTCACCGCGAAGCTCGCGTGGAACAGGATCGTCGGCACCATGCCGATGTTTTTGGGGTCGGCCATCGCGATCGAGGTCGCCACACAGTGCCGGAACTTTTGAGGGGTGACCGACACGCCGAACGCTCGTCGCGTGATCTTCGAGAACTGGAGCTTGATGGCGAGATCCTGGAGCTTCGGGGACTTATGCGAGATCCAGAGGTCCCCGCCCGGGTCGGGGCGCCCGTTGAGGATCGCCGGCCGATAGACTTGGATGTAGCGGTCGATCTTGTCCGTCAGCATCGCGGGCAAGAACATCCGCGCGTCGCGCTTTTGTTTCATTTCCCCTTTTTCGAAGGCCAAGACATAGCCGTTCTCGTCCCGGACGAGGTGCTGGCCGATCTTGATCGCGGCAAGGTTCGAACGGCGCATGAAGGCCCGGGAGGCGAGCATCGCGATCATCAGGCCGTCGCGGTAGTTGAACGCGCGATCCCGGATCGTCCGGCTGGTATCGATCTCGGCGATCTCCATCAGGGCAAGCCCGAGTTCGAACAGCTCGAAGATACTCGGCAGCTTGCCCAGCACGCGCTTGGCCGGCTGGGCGCGCTTCAGGTTCTCGATCAACGGCAACACCCAGCGCCAATCCCGATCCGGTGAGAGCACCCGCATGATGTGCCGGAGCGACGTCGCGTAGTTCTCCAGCGTCCGGTACGAGTTCCCGAGGTGCCGCCGGGCGGCCAAGAACGCGACGAGATTGGCCTTCGTCACGCGGTCGGCGGGGGACTGGCCGGCGTGAAGCCGTCCCGTCTCGCCGAGCCACCGCAGCCAGCCGCCGTAGCATCGCGTGAACAGCTCGCGGGATGCCGGCCGCCAAGCCGGCTGGTCCCCGTCCGCGAATGCGCTGGCGACAGCGGCATGATTGGCCTTGGCCCAGGCGTTTCGGTCGGCCGCCGGCCATTGCTCGATCGGCAACGATCGCCCCGAGACCAAGGAGTTGGAGGGCAAGCTATTCGTGAGGTTGGTCATGGCGTGGTTCTCCATCGACATGCGGGTTAAATCTTCGCCTCGCCCGAGACGTAGGCCTCCAGCAGCGCGTCGAGCGCCCGGAATGCCTCCTCCGCCTTGAGTTCGACGTAGTACTTGAGCGTCGTATCGAGCTTTTTGTGGCCGAGGATCAGCTGGACGCTCGCGTAGTCGCCCTTATTGATCGACAGGTAGAGCATCGCGGCGACGTGCCGAAAGCTATGCGGGTTGACCGTAAACCCCAGCCGTCGGCGCAAGAGCTGCTGGACCGTCTGCGACATGGTGTTGGCGCGCTTCGGTCGGCCGTTCTGACCCGGGAACAGCGCGGTCGTGGGGCCATCGCACAGCAAGGGCCGGTAGCGCTCGATATACTCGGCGATGAGCTTGACGATCCCAATCGGCAGCGGGGCCTCGATGGTCTTACCGTTCTTGACCTCCGACGCCTCGAAGATCAGCGAACAGCGCGGTGCTTTGGGCGTACCCGCCCGGACGAGGTGCCGCTCGACATCGATGCCGACCAAGTTGGAGATGCGCGCCGGCACGCGCTGGGCGATCGCAATCCAGAGCGCCGCCGCCGCGACACTGGCATCGAATCGCGTCAGGTCCTTCTTCTTCCGGAGCCGCGCGAACTCGGCGTGCGGGAGCTCCAGAAAGCGTTTGACCGTGTCGAGGTCGCGCAAGGGGATGATCGACCGCCGCGCGCTTTGCGGCAGGCCCGCATGCTTCGGCCGGCATTTGTAGGCCCACATCGTCAGTTGCTTGCACGTACCCTCGTCCGCACCCACCCAGTGTCGGGCGACGAGCGAGATCTTCATCGCGATCCCGAAGATCTGAGAGTTCTCGTGCGTCCTGGCCCTGTCGATCAGCCATTGAAGCCCTTGTTTGACGAGAGCGGGCGCCGTCAGGACCTGGAGCTTGGTGATGGTTTCGAGGGGCAAGGCGCCAGTAATCACCAGGATCGAGGCGAACTGCCGGAGCTGATAGGCGGTCAGCTCAGCGGATTTTTGACCCATCGGGCGGGCGCGGCGCTGTTCGCTCTCCGCGTTGGCGAACAGCTCCTCGGTCGACAGCATCGCAAGCGGATCCGAGACATAGTCGCTCCGCCGCCCGTCGATATAGGCGGCCAGATCGTCTCGGAACGATCGCGGGAACGCGTCGAGGGGCAAAACGTAATGGTCGGTGTTGCTCGTGACCGCCACCATATGCCCGGGCCACCCCTCAATCGCTCGAACGCATTGGTTCCATGCCTGTCGGGCGTTCCGATCGGTCCTCTGAGCATACGAATCGCCGCTCTCGGTCAGCGCCACCCTGAAGCGATCAAAGGCGTCCTCGGCGACGGTCGCCAAGGGAATCCCCTCGCGTTGGACAAAGCGCATGAAGCGACTGAGCCGAAAGCGAACGTCCATCGGCTCGATGGATTGATAGAGATCGAGATACGACCCCGTCAGCTCGGCGTTGAATCGGCGCGGCAAGCTGATCGTATTCGCGTACTTGAAGGCGGCTTGGAGGAGAGATTTCTGGTTCCGGAGCGTCCGTTTCGTGACGCCGGCGAGTCCCGGCGTGAGCTTCGCGACCCGCGTCGAGAAGAACGCGGGATCGACCGGCGCAGACTCGGGCGACGTGCCGATCAAGGCGCACAGCTTATTGACCGCCGAGCGGATTTGCCCGGCGCGCTTGTCGCTGACGTTAGGATCAGCCTCGATCCGTTCCAGCAGCCCCCGCATGGTCGTCGGCGGGCTGACGGTCTGTCCGACCTTGGGCGTCGGAGACGAGCTCGCCTTGGTCGGCGCCGTGCTCGGCGCCGACATGACGCTCTTACCAACCGTCTTGTTCGGCGGCGGCTTGGCCTTCACCGGGACCGGCGAATTGCCGGCCCCCGACGGGGCGGCACTCGGTCTGGCGGAGATTTTGAGGCCGCCGACGACCATCGCACTCTTGTGCGGGGAATTCGCCTTGGCGGTGATCTTGATCGCGCCCGCCGTGATGGTGACGGGCTGGTTTTGTGACGAGGCATGCTTCAACATGACCGACCTCCAGTGATTTTCGTGAACGCGCGGCGCATTTCGTGATCAGGGGCTGGGTCAAACTTAGCTGGCTTGGCCCAGACCCCTGTCATTCCGCGACGAACTAGGGCGTACGCAGGCGGCTTCCCGCGCACGTCATCCGACCTTCATTTCCATCAGCATCGGCACGTGGTCCTCGCGGATGCGATGCGCGCCGCCGAGCCGTGCGACCGGCACGGACTTGCGCTTCGCGAGCCGGCGCACTGTCGCGGGGTGGACGTTCAGACGCGCCGCGATCTCTTTGATCGGGAGCCAGGTGGGCTGGGTGGGTTTGGACATGGCGACCTCCTTCGTTAGGGTCGCCACCAATTATTCAGATCGGGATGTCGCTGTCGTCCACCCACATAGGGGGGCGGACCAAAGCTGAGGCCACTAACCTCGTGATCGTGAGGTCACGGGCGCGACCGGCTGCGATCCAACGCGGGCGCGCTGGAGGGTCCACTCGTCGTTCTGTTCGAGCAGGGTCGCGCCGGCCTCCGTCAGGCCTATGCGGCGTCCGCTGCCGAAAAGACGCCGCGCGCGCCTTGTTGTTGAGAGTAGAATCGGAAGATACCGCCGATTCCACGGGGCGATGCAACCCCCTTCGAAATCCGTTACTGTCCGTCCTTGGTGTCCAGTGCGAGGGGTTCTCTTGGGGACGATCGAAGGTCAGCGCCGCAAGCGGCGGGGCACGCGCCGATCGACGGTCGTCGATGTGGCGCGCCGGGCCGAGGT